>DASRJF010000178.1:0-18358 GCA_035649615.1 Planctomycetota bacterium
AACCGCGGAATGGTCAAGAGAGTCAAGGGAGAACTCGACGGGGCCATCTTGGACCTGACGCGCGCCATCGAGATCGATCCCTCCCAGTGGAATTCCTATTTCAGCCGGTCCCATGCCCGCCAGGAAAAGAAGGACCTTCCGGGGGCCCTGGCCGACCTCAACCGGGTCGTGGAGCTCAATCCCGACTTCTCCCTTGGCTATCACAATCGCGGCGTGATCAAGTCTCAGCTGAAGGACTATGACGGCGCCATCAAGGATTTCGACCGGTGCATCGCCTACAAGCCCCAGGAGGCGATCTATTACCTTAACAGGGCGGGCGTCCGTCATCTCAAGGGTGACAACGCGGGAGCCAAGGCAGATCTGGAACGGGCCATCGACCTTGAGCCGGACAGTGCGGCTGTGAGGGCCCACTGTGCCGACCACCGCGAGAAGATGGGCGATCTTGACGGAGCGCTCGCGGACGCGACCCGCGCCGTCGAACTCGAGCCCAAGGTTGCCAAATGGCGCTTGGAACGGGGCAAGCTCCTCTGCAAGAAAGAGGACTACGAGGGCGCCATCGAGGAATTCACCCGGGCGATCCAACTCGATCCCATGCTGGCAGAGGCCTACGGGGAAAGAGCGGAAGCGATGGCCTTGCTGGGAGACACGGACGGCGCGATCACCGAGTTTTCGAAATGCATCGAGCTGAATCCCAAGGACCCTTCACCATATCACGGCCGCGGAACCTGCAAACGGGTGAAGGGCGACGCCGTTGGAGCTCTAGCGGACATCGACCGGGCCATCGGAATCGCCCCCGGCGAGAAGAGACCCTATGTCGATCGGGGATTGGCGAAAATGGACTTGGGAGATGAGGAGGGAGCGGAGGCCGATTTCCGCCGGGCCCTCGAGATCGATCCGAAGCCCTCGTACACGCGCTCCTTCGCATATTGGTTCCTCGCACGCCTCCGGTACGACCGACAGTCGTGGGACGAGGCCCTCGCCAACTTGCGGAAGGCCTGCGAAGCCGACCCCGTGGAGCCGGACTACTTCCGGTTCCGGATCTGGCTCATCCGCGCCCGGCTGGGGGAGCGCGGCGCGGCCACGAAAGAACTGGATGAGTATCTCAAGGTCCGCAAGGCCACGAGCAACGATAAGTGGATCCTGGGAATCGCGTCATTCCTCACGGGGCGAATCGCCGAACAGGAGTTCCTTGGAGCGGCCGTTTCAAAGGACGAGAAGACGGCGCGGGGACGGAAGTGTCAGGCCCACTTCTACGCCGGAACCCTGCGCCTAATTGATAAAGATCGGGCGGGTGCGGAAGCACTCTTTCGCAAGTCGGTGGACACCGGCGAGTGGCCTTATGCGGAACATCGGAGCGCCAAGGCCGAACTGAAGGCGCTCCAGGCCAAGTAGCAGGCAAGTCCATCGTGCAGCCGGCCTGCGGAGAACGGCAATCGCAACGGCCAACGGAAAACGGCCAACGTAACGGCAAACGGTGAACGGTTAACGTCCAGGTTTTCCCGTCTTCGGATCCACCGGCGTCCCGATCCTCCTCGCTTCCTCGCTCACGTCGTACCGCCCCGTCGAGGAATTGAAGTAAAGGTAGGGCGCGTTCTCGTTCCACCAGTCGCGCGCCATCCCCACCGCCCTCAGGTTCGACGCCGCCAGCTCCTTCGGGTCGACGTCCGGATCGAAGACGTCGCGCGGCGAGACGTACCCGAAGCTCCGCCCCACCGCCTGCTCGAGGTACCAGAGTTCCGGCTCCGCGTCGGCGTCCGCGGGGATGCGCTTCACGAGCTCGGCCAGGTGGTCCCGGTGGCCCGGGTCGAACGGCTTCCCCCCGACGGGGGCGAAGGACGCCGCGAGCCACGCCTTGCGGTCCCCCCCGCTGTGCTCGAACCACCAGGCGCGCCAGCCCTTCGGCGCGTCGCGGCCCGCGATCAGCCGCAGCTCCGCGCCCGCCTTGATGGCCACGTCGGCGTTCGTCGACTGGGTGCACATGGTCAGGAACGAGGTGGCCTCCAGGCGTCCCCGCCGCGCGGCCCGGCCGATGTAGCGCATCGCCAGCGCCCGCGTGGACGCGTCGGGCGTGTCCACGGAGTCGGCCACGACCTGCATCAGGGTTTCGAGCGCCTCCACGCTGGACATCGCGGCGGCCGACGCGACCATGTCCGGCGACACGACGCGCATGTTCTGGAGCGCCGCCTCCAGGACCCTGAACACCCGCCCCTCCGGATCCTGGAACCGGTGCGCGTGCCCGAGCAGCCTCCGCGCGGCGGGATCGTCGGGCGTCTTCCGCACCGCCTCGAGATAGGCGTCCAGCGCCGCGGTCCGGCCCTTCTTCCACATCATCTCCAGCACGCGGACCGCCTGGTCCGGCCGCGGACCCGGCGGGTTCGTGATCGCCTTCGCCAGCGCGGGGAGGGCGGGGTCGCCGATGGCCGCGAGCCGCGCCCTGGACTCGGGCTTGTCCATCGTGCGGATGAGCGAGTCGATCTCTTCCGGGGAGTTCGGAGCCGGCCCGTGCGCGCAGGCGGCCGATCCCAGCGCCACGAACGCGATCAGGAGTCTTTGCATGGGTATTCCGCGACCACCTTATAGACGGAGCCGCGGGGCGAAGTCTCGCTCCGGAACAGCTGGACCTTCCGGACCTTCCAGGGGCCGAAGACCTTGTCCTTCCAGCGGTCCATCGCTTTCCTCAGCCCCCCGAGGTTGCGCGTCGAGCGGATCCGGCCGATCGTGACGTGAGGCTCGAAGGGGCGCTTCTCGCGCGGGACGCCGACCTTCTCCGCGGCCTCCTCGAGGCGGCGGGCGATGTCGCGGAGTCCGTCCACGTCGCCCCGGCACCCGGCCCACACGATGCGTCCGGCGAATTCGCCGATCCCCACGAGCTCCAGGTCCCGGGCCTTCATCGGCGGCAGATGGAACCGGACGCCGTCGTCCACTTGACCCAGGAATTTCATCGTCATGTGGAGGGAGTCGGGCGCGGGCCACGTCACGTCGGCGCCCGCCCCGCGCAGGTCGACCTGGACGCCCATGAGCGCCGCCCGCAGTTTGTCGTCGAGGGGGATCCCGAAGAAGGCGCGCATGATCGAGATAGTAGCGGCCCGCTATAATCCCGTCGCCATGAAAGCCGTCGCGCTGCTCTCCGGCGGGCTCGACTCCACCGTCGCGTTCGCGATCCGGGCTCGCGACACCGTGCTCGCGTTGACGATCGACTACGGCCAGAGGGCCGCCCGTCGGGAGATCGCGTCGGCGCGCCGCGCGGCGGCCCGCTATCGCGTGCCCCACCGGGTCCTGGACGTGCCGTGGCTGGCGGGCGGAGCGCTGACGGACCGGTCGAAGCGGCTCCCGAGACCGGACTTGGAGCGTTCGGGAGAGACGAAGAAGTCGGCCGCGGCGGTCTGGGTGCCCAATCGCAACGGCGTCATGATCGCGGCGGCCGCCGCGCTCGCGGAAGGCCTCGGGGCGTCGCGCGTCGTCGTCGGATTCAACCGCGAGGAAGCCGCCACGTTCGCGGACAACTCGGCGCGCTTCCTCGAGGCCGCGAACCGCGCGCTTCGCTTCTCGACGCGGAACGGCGTGCGCGTCGAGAGCCCCACCCTGAAGTGGGACAAGCGGCGGATCGTGAAGGAAGGCCTCCGCATCGGGGCCCCGCTCCATCTCGTCTGGCCGTGTTACGAAGGCGGCCGGGCCTGGTGCCGGCGCTGCGAGTCGTGCCTGAGAAGCCTGAGAGCCGGACTATGACGACCGGTCATCTGCTGGAACTCTTCAGCTCGTTCCAGGGCGAGGGTCCGCTCGCGGGCATCCGCCAGATCTTCGTGCGGCTCTCCGGCTGCCACTTGAGGTGCGTCTACTGCGACACGCCGGACTCGTGGGAGCGGAGCGCTTCCTGGCGGCTCGAGACCGCGCCGGGGGCGCGCTCGTTCGAGGAGCGCGCCAATCCCGTGGAGGCGGACAGCGTGATCCGGATCGTGCGCGAGTGGAACGCCCGGGTGCCCCACCACTCGGTCGCCTTCACGGGAGGCGAGCCGCTCCTCCAGCCCGACTTCGTCAACGCGCTGGCGAAGGGCGCCCGCGCGATGGGCCTCAAGACGTACCTCGACACGAGCGGCACGCTCGCGCCCAACTTGAGGGCGGTCGCCGACTCGATCGACATCTTCGCGCTCGACCTGAAGCTCCCCTCCTGCCCGGGCGTGAGGCTCGATTGGGAAGACGCGCGAGCCTGCCTCGAAGCGGTTCGCGGCCGCGAGGCGTTCGTGAAGATCGTCATCCTCGAGGATTCCGATCCGGAGGAGGTGGCCCGCGCGGCGCGGCTCGTCCGGGAAACGGATCCGGCGATCCGGGTTGTCCTGCAGCCGGTGACCCCGGTGTCGGCCGCGACCGTGGAGCCTTCGGGCAAGACGCTGGCCACGATGCGCGCGACATGCCTGGATCAAGGAATCGAACCGCTGGTCATCCCCCAACTTCACAAGCTGGCCGGCTGGTTGTAGTCGCGGTTCAAGGTCGCTCCCGCCCGGGCCGATAACACTGGCAGCATGTCACCTGGGTTTTCACCTTGATTCCGGTCCCCGACTGGCTGCTGGAGGCGGCGCCGTCCCTGCTCTGGAGCGCCGGTTTCGTGCTCGTCTACGTCATCTTCCTGGAAGGCGTGTATGCCGACGCTCGGCGGCGGCTGATCCGGTTTTCCCGGAGGCGCCGCGCCCTCGAGCGGGTGGAGTCGTGGTACCCGACGGAACGCCTGCTTCCCCTGAGCCTCGTGGACGCGCGGACCCGGCTGGCGGCGGAGCGTCGCGCCCTCGAGCGCGACGGGATCCTCAGAACGACTCCTTCTTCTCCTCGAGCTTCATGATCTTGCCGACCCGTCCCGCATGGCGGCCCCCCTCGAACGGCGTCGCCAGGAAAATCCGGACGTACTCCTCCATCTTCTCGGCCGGCAGGACCCGCGCGCCGAGGCAGATGATGTTCGCGTCGTTGTGGCGCCGGCTCATCTCCGCCGTGAACTCGTTCGTGACGACCGCCGCGCGCGCGCCGTGGACCTTGTTCGCCGCCATCGACATGCCGATCCCGGTGCCGCAGACGAGGACGCCCCGCTCCGCGTCCGCGGAGGCCACCGCGTTCGCCACCTGCGCCGCGAAGTCGGGATAGTCGACCGAATCCGGCGAGTCCGTCCCGGCGTCGATCACCGAGTGACCCGCCTTCTTCAGCGCGGCGACGAGCGCCGTCTTGGCGAGGTATCCCGCGTGATCCGAACCGAGGATGACCTTCATGGCGAGATCTCCGTCGCTCTCTGTTCCACGGACTCCGAGATCCGGGCCGCGCACGCGCGGTAGACCGCGGCCTCCGAGCCGAACGGATCGTCGATGTCCCGGCCCCGGGGATCGAGCAGCTTGATGTGCGGCCCGCACTCGGGCAGCCACTCGAGAACCAGGTTCCGGTGGCGCTCGGTCATGACGAAGACCACGTCGGCGTCCTGCACGAGGGCCATCGAGAGGGGCCGCGACTCGTGGCGCGACAGGTCCACGTCCAGCTCGCGCAGGGCTTCGATCGCCGGCACGGTCGCCCCGGCCCCGGCGACGGCGCCGGTCCCCGCCGATCCGACGCGGTAACCGCGGCTTTCGACCGCTTCCAGGGCGACGTTCACCCGCCGCGCGAGGGCGCGCCGGAAGAGCCGCTCCGCCATCGGGCTGCGGCACGTGTTGCCCGTGCAGACGAAGAGGACGGAGAAGTAGTCGAGGGTCTCGATCGCGGACCGGGTGATCGCCCCCTCGCGCAGGATCTCGAGCCGCGAGCCCGTGGCGCGCACGACCGTCGACGACTGCCGGAGTCGCGTCGGACCGGAGTCGACCAGGAATTCGATGCGTCCCCCGAACTGCTCCAGGACTTCCGCGGCCGTCGTCGCGGGCGGCCGGCCCGAGCGGTTCGCGCTCGGCACGCCCGCGCGGACGCGCGCCAGCCGGAGCAGCTCCGCCGCGGCCCGGTGGGCGGGGTAGCGGACGCCGACGTCGCCTCCGGCGGGACCCGGGAAGATCGCCGTGAGCGGCCCCGGCCACAGCTTGGAGACGATCCTCCGTCCGCGGCCGCAGGGCGGGATGCGCGCCACGCGCTCGGCGTCCTCGTGCGACCCGACGTGGATCGTGATGAGCTTGTCCGGGGGGCTTTCGCGCAGGCCGAGGAGGCGCTGGACCGTTTCGGGACGGTCGAGGTCGACGGCGAGGCCGTAGACCGTTTCCGTGGGGATCGCGACGACGGCGCCCTTCTGGAGCGCCTCGGCCGCCGGCCGGAGCTTGTCCAGGTCGGGACGGTCGGCATCGATTTGAATGACGCGCGTCTCCACCTGCTGATTAAAACAGGGGGGTCGGCGTGGCGCAATTCGAAATCCCGGAAGAATTCCACGGGCATCAGCAGGGAGTTTTCAGATTTCAGTTCGCCGTTCGCAGTGCGACGTGGAGGCGAGTAAGATCTGGCGGCGATGACTTCCATGCTGCTCATCCACGGGGCCATCCTGGGGCTCGCGCTCGCGACGGGGCTCGGGTTTCTCGCGGTCCGCCGCCAATCGGCGGGGCCGTTGCAGGGGGCGCGGATTCTCGCGGGCGTCGCGGCCCTCCTCCTGATCGCGGTCCTGGTGCGGCGGGGCATCGCGCTCGACAAGGCGCCGATCGTGTCGCGGTTCGACACGCACCTCCTCGTTTCCCTGCTCCTGATCGGCGCGGCGCTCGGCCTCGACCTGCTCCGGTCGATGCCGATCCTGACCATCGGCGCGCTTCCGCTGGCGCTGGCCTCGCTCATCCTGGCCGCGGCCACCGGCGAGCCGCAGGACCCCGCCGCCCCGTTCGCGTCGACGCCGGTCGCGGGCGTGCACGCGGTCCTGATCCTCCTCTCCTACGTCGCCTTCGCCGTGGCCTTCGTGACGTCGCTCCTCTACCTGATCGAGCAGCGCCAGCTGAAATCCCACGGGGCCCCCGCGGCGCTCGGGATGATGCCGTCGCTCGAGACCTCGTACCGGATGACGCGGCGTTCCGTCGTGGCCGGCGTGATCCTGCTCACCGGCGGCATCCTGTGTGGCTACCTCTATGCCCGGGAAAAACTCACTCCGGGCTGGCGGATGGATGCCAAGATCATCGTCACCACCGGCGTGTGGCTGGGTTTTCTCATCGTGGCGGTCTTGAGCGTCGTGCCCTCCTTCAAGGGACGCCGGACGGCCGTGACGTCGGCGCTCTGCTTCGTGATCTCGATGGCGGCGTCGTGGATCTCGTCGTTCTGGAGCGGGTTTCACCGATACTGAAGCCGCAAGCTTGAAGCTAGAAGCTTGGAGCTTGGAGCTGGAATGGAACTGTCGATCGTCGGACTGAACCACCGGGTGGCGCCCGTCGAGGTGCGCGAGCGGCTCGCGTTCGACGACGCGCGGCTCTCCGGCGCGCTCGACGCGGTGCGGCGCGCGACCGGCGCGGCGGAGGCGGTGATCCTCTCGACGTGCAACCGCGTGGAGATCTACTCCGCGCGCCCCCAGCCGGCAGAGGACGAGCTCTCGCTCGCGGCGCGCTGGCTCGCCTCGCACCACGGCGTCCCCGAGACGCTCGTGATGCCCGCCCTCTACCGCCACGCCGGGTTCGACGCCGTCCGCCACCTCTACCGGGTGACGTCCGGCCTGGACGCGATGATCCTCGGCGAGACCCAGATCATCGCGCAGGTCAAGCGGGCCTACCAGGCCGCGCGCGACGCGGGACACACGGGGCGCGCGTTCAACGTCCTTTTCCAGCGGGCGCTGGCCGTCGCCAAGCGGATCCACGCCACGACCGGGATCGGCCGGGGCCACGTCAGCGTCCCCGCCGTCGCCGCGCGCCTGGCGGAGCAGGTGTTCCAGGACCTGACGCGCCGCCGCGTCGCGATCGTCGGCGCGGGCGAGACCGGCGAGCTCACGCTCGAGGCGTTCCGCGACCGGAGCGGCCTCCCGCCGGTGATCGTCAACCGGACGCTCGAGAACGCGGAGCGGCTCGCGGCCCGCCACGGCGGGCGAGGCGTCTCCCTCTCCCAGCTCGAAACGGTCCTCGCCGAGGCGGACGTCGTGATCACCTGTCTCGCGACGAACGAGTTCCAGGTCACGCCGGACCTCGTCCGGTCGGCCCTGAAGGCCCGCCGGAACGAACCGATGGTGATCCTCGACCTGGCCGTCCCGCGCAACGTCCACCCGGAGGTCGACAAACTGGAGAACGTGTATCTCTTCAACGTGGACGACATCGAGTCGATCGCGGCGCGCAATCTCCTGGAGCGCGAGCGCGACCTCGCGCAGTGCCTGCCCATCGTGGACGCCGAGGCCGTGCAGACGCTCCTGGACCTGGGCGAGGGCGAGGTGGGCGGGCTCGTCGGGCGGCTGCGCGCGGCGATGCACGCCGTCGCGGACGAGGAATTGAAGCGGACGATGGAGAGGTTCGCGGACCTGCCGCCCGAGAAGCGGGCCGAGATCGAACAGATGGTGCGTCGCGTCGTCAACAAGATGCTGCACGGCCCGACCCTCGCCATCAAGGACGCGGCGCGCGAAGGGGCCGAGGCCAAGGCCCTGCTGGAGGCGGTGGCGCGGCTCTTCAACATAAAGTAACATACTGCGCCACAAGCAGTTACAACGCGACTGCCCCCGTTTCCCCTTGACCCCCCTTCACGTTTCCCTTATTTTATACATTACAGTTCATCGTTGGAGACGTAGTGAGCCGAACGACCCTTCGCATCGGTACCCGCGGCAGTGAACTTGCCCTCGCTCAAACCAAGCTCGTCATCGCCCGCCTCCACGAGCTGAACCCGCGCGTCTCGGCCGTCCCGGTCGTGATCGCGACCGCCGGAGACCGGATCCAGGACGCGGCTTCCCTCCGGAAGGCGGGCACCGGCGTCTTCGTGAAGGAGCTCGAGAAGGCGCTGAAGGCGCGCCGCATCGACGCCGCCGTCCACAGCCTGAAAGACATGCCGACGGAGCTTCCGGAGGGGCTCGAGATCGCGGCCATCCTCGAGCGCGAGGAGGCGGCGGACGCCTTCGTGGGCAAGGGAACCATCCCGATCGAGCAGCTTCCGCGCGGTTCCGTCGTCGGAACGTCGAGCCTTCGGCGCCAGGCGCTGCTCCAGGCGGCTTACCCGCACCTGCGCGTCGAGGACCTGAGGGGGAATCTCGACTCCCGGCTCGAGAAGATCCGCCATCCGAAATCGCCCTGGACCGGGATCGTCGTCGCGGCGGCGGGCCTGCGTCGCCTGCGGGGCGCCAACGGCGTGCCCCACCAGATCCTGCCCAAGGATCGCGTCGTGCCCGCGGCGGGCCAGGGCGCGCTGGCGGTCGAAATCCGGTCGAAAGACGAGCGCACGAAGTCGATCGTCGCGCCGCTGAACGACGAGAGGACGGCGGCGGAGACGGCCGCGGAGCGCGAGCTCGTGCGCCGCCTGGAGGGGGGTTGCCAGGCGCCGCTCGGCGCGTGGGCGCAGGTGGGCGACGACGGCCTGCTGCGGCTGATGTGTGCGCTGGCGCGTCCCGACGGGTCGGAGCTGATCCGGGCGGACGCGACGGGCCTGGCGGAGTCCCCGCTCGAGGTCGCGGCGGCCCTCGAGACGATCATGCGAAGCCAAGGCGCCGAGGAGATCCTCTCATCGCTCCAGCCGCGCCGCCTCAAGCCCGCCAGCAACGGTCACAAGAAGAAGTCCGCCCGGAAAGCCAAGTCCAGGCGCTAGTGTCGCATCCAGATTGATTCCCGCAGTTCTCACCCGGCCGATTTGGATGCGACACAGGTTCAAAGTTCAAAGTTCAAGGTTCAATGTGCGTCCGGCGTCCGGAGTCCAAGGCCGTCATGGAGCCGCCTATCGTGACTTTGAACCCCGGACCTCGAACGAACCTTGAACTTTGAACTCAGCACGTTGAACTTCTGATCGGCTCTTTCGAGCTTCGGGTTCCTCAACCGCCAGAATCAAACTTGATGCTTCACTAGTCGGACGATTAGAGATTCGCGATGAGCGATTCTCGATGGCCCGACACCTCCATGGAGCAAGACAGCGCCGTCCAGATCAGCTGCGGAGCCCTACTCGAATCTCGGTCAACCGTTCGCGCGGTCTCCAATCGAGATTGGAGAAACCGGAATCGGTCTCGTACCTTCAAGGGCTTCGTGAATTGCCGGATTTGCGCTTGCGAAGCCTCGCGAGAAGCTCTTCCGCGCGCGGGCCGTGCATCCAGTCCGGGGGCGAGAGCGACAGCGCCCGGCCGCAGTCCTGGAGGGCCCCGTCGATGTCCCCCTCCCCTTCGCGCGCGAGGGCCCGGATGAACCGCGCCTCGGGGTCGCGCGGATTGATCCGGATCGCCTCGGTCAGGTCCTTCCGCGCGCTGTCGAAGTCGCGATTCTGAAGCCGGGCCAGTCCGCGGTTCGTGCGCGCCTTGAAATGCTCGGGATTCAGCCGGAGAGCCTCGTCCAGGTCCGCGAGCCCCCCCGCGTGATCCCGGTTGCCGATGCGGACCACGCCCCGGTTGGAATAGGCCTCGGCGGACTTGGGATTGATGCGGATCGCCTGGTCGAAGTCCGCCAGCGCGCCCGGGATATCTTCCAGCCTCCTCCGGACGATGCCCCGATTGATGAAGGCCGAGGCGTTGCCGGGATTGAGCTCGACCGCCCGCGACAGGTCGCCGGAGGCTCCCCTCCAATCCTCCGCGTCGAGCTTCGCCGAGCCGCGGTTGTACCAGCCGAGGGCGTTTTCGCCGTTTTGCTCGACCGCCCGGGTCCACAGCGCCACCGAATTCCGCCAATCGTGGCTGTACCGCCAGGCCTGGAAGCCCAGGACGGCGATCACCACGCCCGCGGCGATCGCCGGACCCCGGGGGCCGACGCCGGGACGGCTCATGAATCGGGCGAGACCCGCCGCCGCGAGAACCGCGAACGGCAGGCACGAGAGATACGTGTACCGCTCGGCCACGAGCTGGGGCCCGGCCTGCGCCAGGCCGAGGACCGGCGACACGCTCACGGCATACATCGCCCACGCGGCGAGCAGTTCCGGGCGCCGCTTCCGCAGCAGGATCGTCGCGACAGTCAGGGCCGCGGCCGCGGCGGCGCCCGCCGCGTATTTCGCCTCGAACGGATTGAAGTCCGGCCGGAGCTCATAGAGGGGACTCTGCGCGACCGGCACGACCGTCTTCGCGATGTAGAAGAACAGCCCGTAGGCCGACTGGATCACCCGGTCGACGGCCGTGTGCCCTTCCACGCCCATCGCCCCCGCATGTTTCTGGGCGATGAAGGCGACGACGCCGCCCGCGACGGCCAGGAGAAAGAACGGCGCCTTTTCCCGGAGCGCCGCCGCACGGCGCCCGGGCGTGAATCGGCCGAGCGGGTAGACATCCATCAGCAGCAGGACGACCGGCAGCGTCATCCCCCACGCCTTCGAGAGGAGCGAGAGGGCGAACGCGCCGAGCGCGATCCCGTACCAGCGCCGCCCGCCGCCGTCGGTCCATTTCAGCCACGCCAGGACCGTGACCGCGAGCAGGCACCCCGACAGCACGTCGCGCCGTTCGGTGATCCACGCCACGGACTCCACCCTCAGCGGATGGACCGCGAAGAAGAGCGCCCCCGCCGCCGCGGCCAGGCGCGATACGACCTCCCCGCCGGACTTTCGCAACAGTCGCAGGATGACGAAGAAGAAGATCGTCGCCGTCGTCGCGTGCAGGAGCAGGTTGACGAGGTGGTAGCCGGCCGGATTCGCCACGCGGTGGGAAACCCTCGGGTCCTCGCCCCAGAGCTCGTAATCGAGCTCGAACGTCAGCCACGTCAGCGGGTGGTAGTGCCCCGCCCGGAACGTCGTGAACGCGAACCGGGCCTGGTCTCCGCCGAGCCCGCGCCAGTCGTAGTGGTCGGTCAGGACCAGGTTGTCGTCCCAGTTGAGGAATTTCCCTTCGATCGCCGGCCCGAAGCAGACGAACGCGGCGAGGAACACGACGGCGGGAACTCCGACGCGAAGCCAGGCGGGGAGAGGCTCGCCGGATGCCGGAGGGGATTCCATGAATCAGCTTGGATCATACCTGATCATTCCGGCTTCCTGCGGATGGCTACAATGGACACATGCGACGGCTGGCGGTCTTTGTCGCGATCTTGCTGCTGGCGGCCCAAGAGGGCGCCAGGACGGGCACCTGCCGGTCGCGCCCGCTGCCCGGGGACGCCGCGGCCCTCGCCCGCTTCGAGCTCCCGGCGGAGCCCTTCCCGTGGACGCTCACGCCCAATTCCAAGGATGCGGGCGAACGCGCCTTCACGCTGACCTTCCCCTCGGCCGTCATCGGCGAGCCCGTGGAAAACAACACGGTGACGTGCAAGGTCTGGATGCCCCCGGATGACGCCCCCTCGCCGCGACCCGCGGTGGTCCTGCTCCACTACCTGCGCAGCACCAGCAAGGAGTTCGGGCCCATGGTGATGGCGGCCAGGTACTTCGCGGAAAAGGGGTTCATCGCGGTCATGATCTTCATGCCCCATTACGGGCCGCGCGCGGCGACCGCCCCGGAGAAGCGGCGGCACATGATCAGCGACAACGTGGCCGCCACCGTCGAGAACTTCCGGCAGGCCGTGCTTGATATCCGCCGCGCCGGCGACTGGCTGCGCTCGCAGAAGGGCGTCGATCCCGGCCGCGTCGGCCTCTTCGGCGTCTCGATGGGATCGGTGGTCGGGGCGCTCGTCGCGGGGGTCGACACGCGGTTCACGCGGTCCGTGTTCGTCGTCGGCGGCGGAGACCTGCCCTCGCTCGTTCTGCACGAATCGAAGGAGACGCGCGAGTTGCGCCGCAAGCTCATCGAGGGGGGCTGGACGCCGGAAAAGCTGGCGGTGGCCCTGGCTCCGATCGAACCGATCGCCGTGGCGGGCCGCGTGGACACGCCCGGCGTCCTCTTCATCAACGCGACGGAGGACGAGGTCGTGCCGAGGGAGTGCACGGAGAAACTGTGCGCCGCGATGGGCGGGCCGCGCGTGCGCTGGATCAAGGCCAACCACACCTTGATCTCGCTCGCGATGCCGGAAATTCTCAAGGACGCGGCGAAACACCTGGGCGAGCGTCCGGAGTGGTAAACCGCTGGAGCGTCAGGGCTCCGGCGGGCTCGAGATGACCCACTTCCCCTCTTTTTGAGTCCACACCAGGACCCGTTCCACCCCCTCCTCCGTCGTGGACGTCTTCGATTCGGTGTCCGCCAGGACGCGGTCGACGATGAGGGTCATCTTGATTTCGTCCGGCGCGAACTCGATCGACTTGGCCTCGAACTTCGAATAGTCGACTTCGGTGCCGACGGCGAGTTTTCCGAAGGACTTCGTCAGCGTGGGCAAGTCGCACGCGTAGAACGGCGCCATCTTGTTGAGATCGTTGGTGTTGAACGCCGTCAAGTACGCCCTGAAGCGGGACATGATCTCTTCCCGCGCGGCCGCGTTCGGATCGGGCGGCGGAGGCGGCGGGGCGGGCTTCGGGGCGGGCGCCGCCGGCGCGGCCGGGGGAGCGGCGGATGGGGTATCCCCGGGAGCCTTCTTGAACATGATGATGAGGATGCCCCCGATGATGGCCGCGGTCGCGACCAGCGTGGCGATCATGGCCCACGTGCGCCCGGGACTGGACTTCCTGGGGACGACCCGCCGGGACCGGATGGACGTGTGCCTTCCGGCGATCGGGGAGACGGCCTCGACGACGTGATCGGATTCCGGACCGCGCCCGGCCTTCGCGCGCGCCTCCCGCGTCAGCTCGCGGTCGGACCGCAGGCGGACCGAGGTCTCGCCCGTCGGAATCTCGATGATCCCGTCGCACTTCGGGCACTTCGCGCGACGGCCGCCGTGCTCGGGGGAAATCCGCACGTGGTGGCCGCACGACTTGCATTCCGCGATCAGGTGGTCCCTCATGCCGCGCCCATGGTAAACGCGCGACGGGATCGCCCCAAGCACTATGTGGGGGCGACGGGCACGGGGATGCCGGCCGGCGCGCGCATGAGGAACCCGAGGGAATACAAGTGCACGACGTTTTCCGCGATCTTGGCCCGGACCTTGACGGCCTCCGGGTCCGGGCCCGGCGCGACGCGGTCGAGGATCTCGCCGAGCCGGCGCGACCCGTCGAAGGCCGAGAGGACGGAGAGCGTCGTCGGATCCATGGCGACGCGGAGCTGGAGGCCGCTCGTGAAGCTGAACGCGATCTCGCGGACGCCGAAGCGGCCGTCCTGGAACGAGGCGACCTGCTCGACCCGGATGTCCATCGACGGTCCGAAGATCGCCCCGAGCGGGTCGGGGGACGTCGCGATCCAGTCCTGCGCCTCGAACATGCGCAGGATGAGGCGGCCCCCGTCCGGATCCCCGAGGAGCGACAGGCGCTCATCGCGGATCCAGTGCCCCTGGCCGGACCGCTTGCGAAGGACGACGCTGCCGGTGCCGATCGCGTCGATGCCTTGCTCGCGGAAATAGTCGATCCACTTGATGAGCCGGGATTCGAACTCGGCCGGGTGCAGGGGCAGGTAGATTCGGTTCCAGTTCGCCGCGTACTCGAGGGCGTGCTCGGAATGGGCGTGCAGGATGAGCGCGTCGCACCCCGAGCCGGACACCCACGCCGTGACGGGGCTGGTTCCGGACTCCCCGGCGCGCAGCGACCAGTTGCACCGGATGGACGCGAACCCGCCGTCGCGCAGGTGGGCGGGCGCTTCGCGGACGATCCGCCGGCTCAGGGCGTCCCCCGCCGCCCCGCTGTCGCGGAAGACCAGCCCGGATTCCGGCGAGATCACGTAGGGCGGATTGCACACGATCAGGTCGAATTTCTCGTTCGCCACCGGCTCGAAGAGGCTGCCTTCCCGGAACTCGACGTTGCGGATCCCGTTCAGCGCGGCGTTGAATTCCGCCATGTTCAGGGCGCGCCGGTTGATGTCGGTGGCCACGACGCGGCCGCAGTGGCGCGCGGAGACGAGGGCCTGGAGGCCGAACCCCGTGCCCAGGTCGAGCGCCGTCTCCACCGGGCGCCGGATCGTGATGGCCGCGGTGCTGGCGCTCGTTGGATTCAGGCCGGTGACGTAGTCGGACGTGACGTCGGCGAAGTCGTCGAAGATGGGATCGCTGGCGAGGAACAGGCCCTCGATGGGATGGATGTGCACCCGGGGAACGAGGCCCTTGGGCCCCGGCGTGACGACGCCCAGCGACTCGAGCAGGCCGGGGGTCACGGGGGCGCAGTCGCGCGCCACGTCGGCGGGATCCACCGGAAGGCCGATGATGAAGAGCTTGATCAGGGTCGACAACGCGCCGCGCTCGGGAAGGCGGCGGATCAGCAGCGGGGCCTCGGCCACGGCGATCGATTCGCTGCGATTGCTCTTGAGCGCCGCGGCGATCGCCGGCTCGCCGTAGTTCGCGGATCGCAGGAGCTGGGCGAGGAGGCCGATCGCGCGGGCGTCGTCCGTGACGAGGCGGTGCGGAAGTCCGGGCACGTCACTCATGGTGTTCCGCGGTGAGCTTACCATCCGGTCGGTCCCCGGGCACGCCCTTCATCGCCATGACGCGATGATGATCCCCTGCGTCACCAGGCTGACGAACTGGTGTCCGGTGTCGATGAAGTACAACCCGCCGCGACGGCCCGAGGCGAGCTGCCCCATGAGCCCGATCGCCGCGGCCGGCCCGAGCCACAGGATCGCCCCGAGGCACGCGCCCTCCGTCACCGTGCGCAGTTCGAGGGTGACGACGAGCAGGGCGACGGTGAAGGCCAGGACGAGGCAGGAGGCGAGCTGGCCGCCCAGGAATTTGGCCGGCGACATCGTCGCCTTCATCTCGGCGACCTTCTCGTCGCTCCACCCCTGCAACTTGATCCACAGCTTCCCGAAGACCGCCGAATACCAGATTCCGCCGATCATGAACGCCGCGACGCCCGCGACCGCCACCGCCGCCCAGTTCACGAGGTCCAGGTTGATCTTCATCGGGTTCTCCTTTTCCTGAAGCGAAGTGAACCGTGGATGGAAACGATCCGCGGAAAAAGTGTCAAGCGGTTTCGGCGGACGGGGACGGCGGGACTTACTCGGCGATCCGGATCATGAAGAGGATGTCGGAGCCGGCGGCGGCGCGCGCGCGGGCCTGGCCGCTCATCGACGGGATGTCGGAGATGCTCCGCTCCGCCTGGGCCTGGAGCGCGAGGAGCTTGGCGGACCTCTCGATCACTTCGAGGCCGGTCGGGACGTCGTCGGCCGGCCGGCGCGATTTTTCCACGGCTTCGTGGTGGGCCCGGACGTGCTGGGCCGCGATCTTGGCCACCGTCTCCTGCTCGTACGTGGGCAGCTGGAACTGCTCGGCCCAGATGCGCGCGATCCGGTCGGCCGCCCCCTGGACGTTCGCGGCTTCGATGAGCCACACGCGGAATCCTTCGACGAAGAACGACGGTCCGATATTCCGGGTGACGCGGCGGTACGCGTCCTCGCTCAGGATCTCCTTGAGCTGGCCGACGAAGGCGAGCGTCTTCTCGGTCCGCACCTTCCACTTTTCGAGCCGGGGCGCCGACTCGTCCATGACCGGCAGCAGGTTGTCGATGGCGTCGGACGCCAGGAGCCGCTTCAGCTGCTCCTCGGAGAGGGGGGCGCCCGACAGCGCCTCGACCATCGCTTCCACGAACCGGCCCGACGCCAGCTTGTTGCGGCAGGCCTGCATGATGTGGCCGCTCATGCGCAGCTCGTCCGCGAGTTTCTTGATCGTCCCGTAGCCCAGGTTCAGGTAGATGGAGACGTCGGACTCTTCCGGAATCACCGTCCGCTGCTCCCGCACGGTTTCGTCGACCTGCTTGTGGTACCGCACCAGGGCGTGGGCGAACGGCGCCCAGGGGACGGCGTTGACGCGATCCTGGACGGCGACGTCGACGCGGTCCTTCCAGCCCGCTTCCGTCGGCGGGGGCTCCGGGGGCTTGGCGACGCGGGTCCGGCGCAGCATCTTGTCGAGCGCCTTGTGGGTGGCCAATTCCTTCACCTGGCCCCACATCCAAGGGGACCCTTTCAGGCCCGCGAGGGCGATGTATCCCGCCGGGACGCGGAGCTCTCCTTCCGCGTTCTTGAAGAGGACGGCGCCCTCGGTAACGATGAGGCCGAGCTTGGGGGGCCGGTGCATCCGGTCGTCCTGCTTGAAGAACGGCTGATCCTCGATCATGTGGAGCGCGAATTCGGTCCCCACGACGGTGGCCGTCACGCCGGAGGCCTCGACCGTGAAGGGCCGGGGATCGGGCACGACGTCGCAGCTGACTTCCCCTTCCAGCAGGCGCAGGACGGGCGTGGGCCCGCGGGTCCCGCGGAACTCGACCATGCTCCCGCGCTGGATGCTGAACCGGCTTCCTTCCTCGAGGCGGATCGTCGCGCCCTTCGGGTCGTGCGTGCGGATGCGGTCGCCGGGGGACGGAACGTAGCCGTCGGCCAGGTCGACCCAGAGTTCCCCGCGCTGCACGGAGAAGAGGCCGAGGGCGACCGCGTGACGCTTCTCGGCGACTTCGCGGGTCCGCGAGAGGAACCCGATCGCGATGACGACGAACGCGCCGGCCGCGCAGCCGAGCAGCCACCGGCGCCGCAGGCGGGCGCGGCGCCGGGCCGAGACTTTCGCGTGGACCTGCTCGGCGACGCTCCGGACCAATTCCAAGCTGGGTTCCGCGGTTGCGGTCGCCTCGATGACGTCGCGGCGCTCCTCTTCGAGCCGGCGGACGGCGTCGGCACACCGGGGGCAGTCGGACAGGTGCTGGGAGGCCTGGTCCCGCTCGTCCGCCTCCAGGAGGCCGTAGACGAGGTACGTGGTGCGTTCGGCGTCGAGGTGCGCCTTCATGGGGACCGCCTTCCCGAGAAGGCCCGCTCGCGCACCTGGGTGAGGGCGCGGAACAGGACCACCCGGACGGAAGCGGACGGAATCTCGAGCACGTGGGCGATCTCGTCGTTCGTCAGCCCCTGCTGGAACTTGAGCCACAGGGGCACCGAATGCTGTTCGGGCAACGCGTCAATGATATCGCGGAGGCGAGTCACCGAGTCACGATCTTCCGCTTCGAGGGCGGGGTTGGGAGCGGGTTCGGGGACGAGGGCCGCCGTGGCCTCGCGCTGCCGCCTCCGCCCGGACGATCTCTGGTAGTTCCGACACACGTTGGCGGCGAGCTTGAAGAGCCAGGGCGCGAACCTGCCCTGCTGCTCGTACGACCCAATCCCTTGCACGAGCCGCATGAACACCTCTTGGCAAGCGTCTTCGGCCTCCGCGTCGTTGCCAAGGAAGCGACGGCAGAGCGCGTGCACCGGCCTTACGAACCGGTTGACCAGGTCGGTCCACGCATCAGGGTTCCCGCTCCTCGCAGCCTGCGCCACCTCCTCGTCCGTAGGCTGTACCAACCTGTGGATAGTACACCGCCGCGGGGGGAAACGTTACCCGAGGAAGGAATG
>DASRJF010000179.1:0-6134 GCA_035649615.1 Planctomycetota bacterium
TCGGTGATCGAGTCGGTGAGCTCGCCTTTCCCGAAGATTTCGAGCGAGACGCTCTGGGGCTTCTCGAAGTCGCGGAGCCGCGCGGAGAGTTGCCGCTCGGGGCTTTTCGCGGCCTCGAACCAGAGTCGGAAGCCCTCGACCTTGAGGTGCTCGACGCCGCGGAAAGGCGCGACGCGGCCGGCGTCGTGCACGTCGAGCGTCTGCCGCACGAGCGGCAGGACGCTCGCGAGGGTGTCCTCGGTGGAGATCGCGCCGCGCTCGATCCGTTCGCGGAGGAATTCGAGGAACGTCACGGCGTCCCCCCGGCCTTCGCGAGGATCTGTTCCGCGTCGGCCTTCACCTTCTCCAGGGCCTTCTTCTTCAGCTTCAGTTCGCGCGCGGCGATCGTGAGGAAGCGGTCCTCGAGTCCGAGGGCGCGGCTTTCCAGGATGGCGGCGGCGAGGGGGACGTCCTCGAGCTGGGGATCGACGGCCGTGAAATCGAGGAGCAGGTGGCAGAAGTAGGACTGGACCGACGGATCGACGGAGGTGAGGTCGGCCGGTTCCACGGGCCACGCGTCGCCGGGCGCGAAGTCGTCGAAGAAGAGCCGCGCGTGGGCGGCGAACGTCTCGGAGCGGAGCGCGGGGCGCGCGAGAAAGCGGGAGATGACCTGTTTCGTGAGCCGGGTCATCCGCTGCTGGGCCAGGAGGTCGAGGTCGTCCAGCGCGGGCGTGCCCTCGATCATGCGGGCGATCTCGGGCTCGGCGTCCTCGCCGCGGTCGGCCCACAGCTTGATCGCGCGGGCGCGGATGAACGCCTCGGGGTGGGTCAGCTCGCGGGTCGAGACTTTCTCTTTCGAGAAGATCTCGTCCGCCTGGGCGAGGTAGCCCGCGGGGCTGACGTCCTTCAGGCCGGTCTCGATCTTGACGAGGGTGGAGACGCCGAGGAGCGGGTCGCCGAACGCCGAGAGCGCGCCGCGGTCGGCGAAGATCTCGGAGTAGAGGCGGAAGAGCCGGAAGCTCTGGAGGTGGCTCGGCTGGGCGCGGCGGTGGCCGGCCATCGCGTTGAGGATCTGGTCGGCGGCGTGGAACTCGCCGTCGGCGCCCGCGAAGAGGGCGTGGTGGCTGAACTCGTGGGCGACGACCCATCCGGTCTCGGGCGGCGTGAGGGTCTCGAGGAGCGCGCCGGAGAACAGGAGGTGGCCTTCGCCGGGGAGGTAGACGAGGGCCGCGTTGAGCCGGTTGTTGAGCTGTTCCTGGTAGAGGGTGGCGGGGATGGCGAGGCCGAGGAGGCGGAGGACGTCCTCGGCCTGGGCGTGGAGCGGACCGTGGGACGCGCGGTCGAGGCGGTAGGCTCCCTTGAGGAGGTCGAGCCGGACGTTGTCCGCGTACTCGGCCCGGAAGGTGGCCGAGGAGAACCACTTCCAGATGTCGGGCTCCGCGGCCTTGAGGTAGTCGCGGATGCCCGCCAGGTAGGGCGGCGGACGGATTTCGGGCATCGGCGAATTCTATACCGCGGGTCGGGAGGAGCGGAGTCCAAGGTCCAAAGGTTGTAAGGTGGTCGCGTGGCTGAAATCTCCTGGGCGGATGTCGGGCCGGGCCTCCGGATCGCCGTGATCGAGCGGCCGCGAGGCGGTCTTCGGCTCGACGACGACATGCGCCGGCTCCGATCCGCGGGCGTCGACGTGCTCGTGTCGATGCTGCCCCGGGAGGAAGCGGAGGAGATGGGGCTTGAGGACGAGGCGAGCGCGGCCCAGAATGCCGATGTGGAGTATCACGCGTTCCCGGTCGAGGACATGGGGACTCCGCGCTCGATGTCGGAGGCGCACGCCCTGATCCGTCGCCTGTCCGACGCGCTGAAGCAGGGAAAGGGCATCGCGTTTCATTGCCGGGCGGGGATCGGCCGCTCACCGATGATGGCCGCCGCCACGCTCGCGATGGCGGGAGTCCCGGTCGAGAAGGCCGTAGGCGCGCTCTCCAAGGCGCGCGGCTTCGTGGTCCCGGAGACAGAGGAGCAGAGGGGGTGGATCGACCGGTTCATGGAATCGGCGGGCCGGAGCTGAGCGAGGCCCGCCCCAAGATTCTGCGTGATGGCCCTTGCCACGGATCGCAGCGTCTTCCGACACGTCTCCTCCCCTTGGCAGCGCACTGCATGCAAGCTCCGGAAGGGCGCACAAGCACTTTGCGGTCAAAGCAAGTTGCGAATCGCGTCAAGCCTCCCCTGGAGTTCGTCCCATGTCGGGATCGGCCCGAAGCAGAGCACTCTGCACTGCTCTTCGAACTCAGCGACGAGGACAGCCCGCAACGCGGCCGGAGGGAAGAGCGCGTCGCTCTTCGCAAAACTCATGTCGGGCGGCGGTACATAGCTCCTCGGGAAATGCTCCGTGCTGACGCGGTCGTAATCGGCTTTGATGTCGCCGTACTCTTTGGAGTTGAGCATCGCCAGGACTTCGGGTCGGCCGGCCAGGCGGAAGAGGTCGTAGTAGTGTCGCGCGTAGGCCCCGATGCTCTTCTGCCGCGCCTTGAACGTTTCGACCTTGGCGTGGATGGCGAACATTTTCTCGACGAAGGTCCGGCGGAAATGGAGCAGGCGCATCTCGAACGCCCCCTCGTCATCGGCGCCCAGTGACGCGCCCGCCTCCTGCAGAAACTGCCCGACATAGGATTGAATCTGCACGCGGTCGATCGGTTCCTTCCCGCTCGCCGTTCCCGCTTCGACGAGGACGCGGTTCCGGATCTCGCCGGTACCGGCGAATCGCTGCTTGTACTCGAAGCGGTCGTTCCTGCCGAAGCCGCCGATCGTCTCGCTCTCCCCGGCGACGAAAGCAAGCGCGGGATGCCGCTCGATTTGCTGCCGAAGCTTTTTCAGCTCCCGGTCGATGCCCTTCTTTCCGAGCGGCGGCCTGAATGCGGCGGGATCCACGAAGATGTCGATGTCCTCCGAGAATCGCTGAATCAGGTTCCATCCCTTCGACAGGCTGGTTCCGCCCTTGAAGATGACCTTGTCGCCGGCGGCGGCCGCGATGATGCGCAGCGTCTCGGTGACGTAGTAGTCCTTCTCGATGACGGCTTCACGCCATCCGCGCGACTGAAAGTGCCTGGCCGCGCGGATGACGGCCTGGTCGAAATCCGCGTGCTGGAACAGCTTCATGGATCAGCGCTCCTTCGCCTGCCATTCCCCGGCGTGAGCCAGAGAGGCCAGAGCGCCGAATTCGAACCGCGAGAACGGATTGAGGCTAAGTCGCAATCGAGCCAACCGGCTCTTCGGCCTGCCGAGCTGCTGGCCGATGGCTCCCAGCATGGCCCGGACGCGCGGCGGCTCGGACGGCGCAACGGCCAACAGTCGTTCGAATCGTCCCGGCTCGCTGAAGTGCTCGAGCAGCTTTCGCACGGTGTCCTCCGGCGCCAGGTCGCTCGCCCTGCCGCGATTGCGGAGGAAGTCGAGCAGCGCGGCATCGGTCTCCCGGAGGGACCGCCAGGCAGGGGGCCGGCGCGTGTGGATCACCGCCTCCTGGCCGACGATGAGCCGCGGCAGACTCAGTCCATCGGTGGCCAGCTCAAGGCGCGCGGAATGCTGGGTCGTGAAACCGAGCAGGCCGGCGGCGCCGATGCCCGCCGGGAAGGCGGCCTTCTGCTGCAGCGGCAGGGCTCGAAGGGCGTTCGGGTTGGGCAGGCTCGGACCGAATGCGGTCGGCCGGGAGCGGTAATACAACCCCTTGCCCAGCCGCCGGAGTCGACCCTGCCGGGTGAGACGTGAAAGAGCTTGGGCGACCGCCTGGAATGGCAGATCCGTGAAATCGGACAGCCGCCAGATCCGGTCACCGCCCGTTTCGATGCGGCGGAGGACCGTACGCGCCGCCATGCGTGACCGACCCGTCTTTTCGCGGAGGGTATCCACACAGGGAATATATAGAACTACCGCCCGAATGTCAAGTATTACAGCATAAAAACATGACACTAATGCTCGGAATTTTCGCCCCACCTGAAGTTTCGATCAATCGGTTGCGAAGATCGTTCATGAGGGCCAACCGGACGTTCCGCCCCATTACTTCCTCGGCGGACGTCCCAGACGGTCTTCGATGGTTGCCAGGATCTGGACCAGCGATTCCAGGAGGCGCTCCTCGTTGGGACCCCCCGCGACCTGCCGGACGACGAGCTCCTTGGCCAGGAGCGTGGCCAAGTAACGGAAGCGCCTGGAGGGCTCGGTCGCCATGAGCAGGTAGTCGGGGTGCGATCCGTTGAACTCCCACTTCCCATCTTGGATCCGCGAGCGCCAGGAGCCGCCCGGGTCCTTCACTTCGATCGGCTCGGGTATCCCGATGTCCTCGCCTGCAGGGGACTCCATTTCCTCGAGTACTTCTATGGTCGCTTCCGCCGTCGCGGACCGTTCGCCCTGGCGCGCATCGACAGCGATCCTGACCTGCCCGGCGGCTTCTGCGAAATAAACGGCCTTCGCCCCGCCGCGCTCGTCGATCCTCCCCGGGCCTCCGGCCATCGTCCATCGGAAGGTCACGCCCTCCCGCAACGTCCGGCCCGTGGTATCCATCGGACGCGCCACCAGCGTCTTCTCTGCGCCCACGGCAATCTTGCAGGACCCCGGGACGATCTTCGCCGACTCGAGCGGGCCTGCATCAAGGAGAGGCAGATCAACCTCCTCGGCAGGCGCCTCTTCTTGCACTTCGGTCGCCGCCTCGTTCTGCTCTGCGCCCTTGAGAGCCTCCTCGGGGCCCGGCTGTCCGTTGCCCTGTTCGACCGGGAATAGCTCCACGTACGGCAGCCGCTTGCTCAGGTCCTTGAAGACCTGCCGGAGCCGCTTGTGCAGGGCCTGGTCCGCCTCGCGCGTCCTCGCCTCCTCGAACTTCGACAGCCACTCGCCCACCTTCACGGCCAGATCGCACATGGCTTTCAGGAACGCCTCGGCCTTCGCGTTGGGCACGATGCCGCGCCGGGTCCCGGGTGCGACATCGAGAAACGGCGCGTCGATGATGCCGGTCAGCCGTCCGCTGTCCCACGGCCGAATCTTGAGATCACCCGCCTCCAGTAGCGTCACGTCGTCGACGACGACCGCTCCCGAACAGGCCAGAGTCACGTGACCGGTTCCGTGTTCCTCAGGCAGATAGTGGATTTCGACACGGAGCGGCGCGTACCCCTCGACCGGCCACTCGGAAATCTCCTTGAGAGGCACGCCTTGGAACCGCGGCGGTTTGATGGGGAAATCCTGCTGGGCCCGGCCGTGGGCGAGCCGATCCACGACGCGAAGGCGCACCTCGCGCTGGAGCAGTTGGCCGCGAAGTTCGAACCCCAGGTAGTCCGCCAGCTTCCTTCCGGTCAGGAGCCTCTGGGCCGCGGGATGGAGATCCTGGATCACGACTTCGGTCCACGTCGGCAGGAGGATCTTCTGTCCTCGCTCGGGTTCGATCAGGACGTCGGGCTTGTCCTCCTCCAGCCGGACGACCCAGACGTCGGAGGACTCCACACGTGACCGCAGGGAGAGGAGCCGGCCCACGGACCAGAAGCCGAGGAGCCCGATGCCGTACTGGCCGAGCTGCATGAGCTTGAGCCGTTCCTGCGCCGTGAGCCGCCGCTTGATGGAGTGGCCGATGTTCGTCGCGAGGAACTGGAGGGCGTCTCGCCGGTCCCGCTCGGGGAGGACGCCGCGGCCGTTGTCGAGCACCGAGAGCGACACCACCCGAGCTTTGCGGAATCGCTGGACTGTGATTTCGGTCGCGCCCGCGTCGAGCGAGTTCTGAACCAGCTCCGCGACGGCTTTGCGCGGGTCATTTTGAGATCGGGCGAGGAGGCGGATGAGATCGAACGGGTCCGCCGGTTTGAGGCGTACCCGGAGGGCCTTGCCGGGCGCGGCGGAAGCGGGCATTTCGGTATCGTAGCCGGACTCCAGAGCCAGGCAAAGCGGCGGATCGGTCACGCCGCGGAGCCCCGCAGCGATTTTCGAAGCTGATGGAGTCTCCACCGCGCCGTGGCCGGGGTGATCCCGAGCTTCTGCGCCACCTCGCACGGTTTGTACCCCTCCGCCATGAGCAGCGCCATCTCGCGCTGCGAGTCCGTCAATCGACCCAGATCCACGACCCGGGTTGACACGCTTCCGCACGAAGTGCCGGGAGCCTCGCATCGCTCGGCCAGATCGAGAGGACTCAC
>DASRJF010000180.1:0-2732 GCA_035649615.1 Planctomycetota bacterium
TCGGAGAGGGTCACCCCGGCGATCGAGTCGCCGGCCTTGAGAAACTTGGACTCTTTCCCCGGATCCTCGATCAGGGCCTCGTAGCGCTTTTCGCCCGCGTTGAAGACGATGCCGGTCAGGACCCAGTTCCGGGTCTTCGGACCCTCGGGCGGCTTGGGGCCGTCCTTGTCGGTCTTGGGCGCCTCCTTCTTCCGGGGCGGCGAGAACACGTTGTGGTCCAGGAGCGCCTTGTAGTCGTCCGGGCTTCGCTTCACCCGGGGCTCCATGAACGACGCCGGGGTGGGTACGTTCTGCGCCGGGGCCGGCGGAGCCTTGGTCTCCAACCCCGGCAACCCGAGGACCGTCTCGCGGACGCGCTTCGAGTCGTCGTCCTGGGGCGCGAACACGAGCAGCAGGGCGAGGATCGGGCTCATTTTCCGCCTCCCGCCCCGGTCGACACCGTGCTCAACCGCAGCGTCACGTCCAGGTATCGCTCCTTCTCGACCAGGTAATGCGACTGCACGCTGATCCGCTGCACGCGGACGAACTCGTCCGCCGTGTAGAGGTCGAGAAGCAGCTTCACGAAGGACTCCCACGAGCACTGGAAGGAGAGCGCCAGCAGGTGCTCGCGGAGGGCCGCGGCTCCCGCGAGGGGGACGGCGGGATCGGGCGCGAGCGCCGACTTCTTCAGGTCGTGCTTGCGGATGAGCTGGTCGACGAACGACCCGAGGCGGTTCGCCGCCTCCTCGCTCTTCACCGCGGAAAGGCGGTCCTTGAGGACCTTCCATTCCTTGGTCACGTCGGGTTCCCGCCCGGCCTTGTCCTTCGCGGTGTTCAAGTCGGACTGGGCCTGCCGGCGGTCCGTGTCGGCCGCCGCCATGGCCTCGGACCACGGGCCCCAGGCGAACCGGTCGACGACGAATCCCCCGAGGAGGATGAGGACCGCCGACGCCAGGATCTTCTGCCGCTTTTCCATGGTCAGTTCTTCTTCGGGGCCGGAGCCTTCTTCTCCGGCTTTTTCGGGGCGAGATCCGCCAGCGTCACGCGGATGTCGAAGTCGTTCTTGTACTCGCCCGTGTCGTTGTTCAGCCGGATGGCCGGCGCGCCGACCTCCGAGAACGCGGGCCTCATCTTCTGGAGCTCCGAGGCGAAGTCGAGCGCGGCCGCGTTGTCCTTCGCCTTGCCCGCGATCCGCACGATCCCCTGCTCGTCCGCGGTCAGGGACGCCAGGTGAATCCGGTTCGCCGGCAGCCGCCGCTGGAGCTGGTCGATGAGATCGATCCACGAGAAGCGGCGGTCTTGCCACTGTTGGAGCGTCTGGATCTCGGCCCGCATCTTGTCTACGGAGTCGGCCGTCGGCTTGACCTTGGCAAGCTGCTTCCGCAAGCCTTCGACTTCCGCCCGGCGCGCGCCGAGCGCGAGCTGCGACCCCACGAGAACGACCACGGTGAGGAGGCCGGCGGCCGCGAGGATTTTGTGCGGCCGGCGGATCTTCAGGGCCCGCCGGGCCACGGGGGGCTTGAGCAGGTCGGGAAGGTCCGTCTTCGGCGCCAGCAGTCCCACGATCACGCCCGCCGTCGCGGCGCATTCCGCCGTGATGCGGACGTCCGGGCGGCGCGTCACGGTCCCGTTGGGGACCAGCGAGGTCACGTCGGCCAAGGGCATGCGCCGCTTCAGCTCCGCGGCCACCCGCTCGGCGGGCTCGCCCTCTCCGGCGACGTAGACGCGCTTGAGATCGGCGCTCGCGCCCTTGACGCTGTGGGAGAGGATCGCCCGGTCGATCTCGGCCGCCCAGCCTTCCGTATCCTGGTCGCGCAAGGGCGTGTTGCGGGAGAGCTGGATCCGGCCGGACTCGGCGATCAGGATTTCCGCGCCGCCGTCGGCCAGGCTCAGGAGCAGCGAACCGCCCTCGGGATTCCCCGGCGGGAGGAGCCGGATCAGGCCGAAGGACGTGACGACGGCGCCGGTGACCTGGAGGCCCGCCTTCTCGAGCGCCGCGATCCGCTTGTCGAGCGCCTCGTTCGGGACGGCCGCCGCGGTGACGGAGACGCGGCCATCCTCGGCCTTCGTCGCGTACGAATAGCGGACCTGGTCGAGGGGGAGGGGCAGGTCCTTCTCGAGCTGAAACCGGATCATGTCCTGCAGTTCCTCGGGCGAACCCGAGGGCACCGTGAACGTGCGGAGGATCGCGAGCGGGCGGGGGACCACGAGCACGCATCGGCGCGTCCCGGAACCCGCGGCCTCCAGGGCCACGCGGAGGGCGGACGCCTGGGCGTCGCCTTCGAGCGCGGCGTAGCCTTCGGGGAGGAGGGCGGACGCGGCATGGGTGAGCTCCACGCCCCGCGCCGCGGGCCTGCCCGCGACGACGGAGAGCGTCCGCTCACCCAGGAAAACGGCGGTCTGTGTGGCCATTGTCTATTCGCCGTTGTCAGACTTCCGACTTCAGACTTCAGAGTTTCCCGTAATCAGATACATCGGCTGAAATCTCCTGAGTACTGACGACTGATATCGCCTTTCTGAAGTCTTCAGTCTGAAGTCTGAAGTCTTACTCCTCACTCAACGGCTCCTCAATTGGATACGGCTGTCCCAGCCGCGTGACGTCGCGTGCGTAAACGATTCGCCCCGCGCCGCCCTGGCCGCGATCGAGAATCACGATCAGCCGCTTCATGACCCGCGCCGGCGGCGGCGGTCCCGACAGGTCCATCGTCTTGACGGCCGTCGAGGTCGCCTCGCGCTCCGACTTGGGTCCGATG
>DASRJF010000181.1:0-8817 GCA_035649615.1 Planctomycetota bacterium
GTGGCCGCCGACACCAGCAGCATCAGCTTCGCCACCGATGGTGAGAATCCCTGTTGTCTGCGCATCATGGCTTCTCCCTATTGCGTGGCCGGCTCGAACTCAGGGTGGCATGTTAGGCAGGCCGCCCCCGCGAGGTCAATCTCAACCTCCCGGCGGGGTCTCCGCCAACGGGTTGAGGGTCCCGCCCGTCGCGCAGTACACTCTTTCGATGGCCCGTGTGCTGTTGATCGCCTTCCTGGCCGCCATCCTCGGTTGCTCCAAGGACTCGGACTCCTCAGACGGGGATGACTGAGGAGCCCTGAGCGCCTGGACCCCCGGCGGCGCCGGGGAAACGGATCCGACCCTCGGCTCTACGCGCGCGTATTCCAACGGCCATTCGCTGAACTGGCTCGAGACGAGCCAGGCCGTCGTCGACGACGAGATGGAACTGATCGGCCTGATCAATTCGTACCGCGTGGGCCAGGGCCTCGCGGCGCTCGAGTATGACAAGGAACTGACGCGCTGCGCACGCGGCCACAGCCGCCACCACCATGAGCACGGCTTTTTCCAGGGCCACGTCAACCCCGAAGGCGACGATTTCGTGGACCGGATGGCCCGGAACGGGATCGCCAGCTCGAAGTGGGGTGAGAACATCTCCTACGGCGCCTTCTCCCCGCAGGTCGCGTTCGACGGGTGGCTGAATTCTCCGCCTCATGTCGAGAACATGGTGAGGGATTGCTTCACCCGCATCGGCGTCGGCTGCCACGTGGGCGTGTGGACGGCCAACTTCGCCCGCTGAGTCCGGTGGAAGGTTCGCCGGTTCAATCAGGACTTGACAACGGGCCCGGAGACCATATGATATGTGCACAACCCATGGGGCAGAAGCTCCGGGGGTCCGGCGCGCCGCCGGTCCGTTCGATGGCGCCGGCCGGGACCCGGCCTTGGCCGTCTTGGGGAGAGTGGAGGTCTGTCGAGAAGGCGGGTGCAGTGAAACCTTTCCGGTGGATTGCTGTTGGCGCCCTGCTCGCGTTCGCCGGCTGCGAAGTCGGCGCCGCGGCGTACTTCATGTCGCGGGGAGACAAGAGCAGCGACGGCTCCGCGGTCGTCGTTGCACCCCCCACCTTCAAGACCTGGATCGCCCATATCCCCGACAACAACGCGGCCGACCTGGAGCATGCCGCCTTGATCGCCTTGGACGGCAAACCGGGGCCCACGTGGACGGAGCTCGGCAACGCCGAAGCGACCTTCATCTTCGACCCCGCGGCGGATCCGGCTTCGATCAATGCCATCCTTATCCAGGCCTCCTCCACCCAGGATTACGAAATTGACAGCATCGAAATCCTGGACGACCAGGGCCGCGTCATCGAGCACGCCTCAGGGCCCACCTGGTCGAACCTCGTCAATTCCCCCAACAGCATGAAAGGGCCGCCCGACGGCGATCCCGCGGTTACGGTCGCGGTCGGAGACGTCCGGGCGTTCATCTTCACGCTCTACAGCGAACCGATCGACCGGTTTCGAATCAACGGCCGCCCTCCCACCTCGGCGCCGGCCCTGGGGGACGTCGTCGCGGTCGGCGGATATTCGAGCGGCTTCGATGAACGGCCGGGCGGAATGGCCATCGATGCCAACGGCCTGATTCATCTCACTTTGAGCGTGTCGAACACGGTTCGCCTCCTGCGGTACGGCCTTGACGGCAACCTCGTGGACGACGTCCAGATCGAAACGGGCATCACCACGAGCGTCGGGAGCCATTCCGTCGCGCTCGATTCGAGCGGAGAGATATTCACGGCGAGCACGATCCTCGATGGCCGGGTTCGCGTACGGCAGTATCACCCGAATCTGAGCGTCGGCTGGAGCCGGACCTTCTTTTCGGGCCATACCTCCGACCGGGTGGAAGCGAACGGGATCGCGGTGGACGAATCCGGAGACGTCGTCGTCGCCGGGGCGATGAACAGCCCCTCGGGCCTCGAATACTGGCAGGCGAAAGTGGCCGGCGTCGACGGCTCAGACATCTTCGACTCCACCTTCGGGGGAGGTCCGGGGGCGACCTACTGGCACGGGGTGGCGACGGGCCCCGGAAACCTGATCTACGCCACCGGGACGACGGATTTCCTGAATGTCATTCAAGGCCTGATCATCCGATTCAGCCCGGATGGCGCCTTCGAGTGGTTCGACATTTTCGGCAACAGCGCTCCCCTTGAAGATGTCGGCAGGACTGTCGCGCTGGATTCGGCGGGAAACCTCTTCGTAGCCGGGTCCCTGGGCACCGCCGCCGAGGGCCGCAACTCCGTCCTTATTCGGTACGGGACCGACGAATTCCTGCCCGCGGCCACCACCTTCAACGGCCTGGCGAACGGGGACGACGAAATCCTCGACATCGCCGCGGACACGGACGGCTCGATCTACGCCGTCGGATACGAAACCGTGTCGGGCCAGGGCGAGAACATGTGGGTCCGGAAGTACGACGCGAATCTCAATCCGGTCTGGACGCGGACCCATGACGGCGGCGTCGGGAACGACCGCGCCATCAGCGCGGCGATCCACGGTGACCAGCTCGTCGTGGCGGGGTACCAGACCGTGACGGGGGGTCAGACGAAGTTCGTGTTGCGCGTGTACGCCAAGTAGGGACCGGCCCGGCGATTATCAGGAAGCCGTTTCAGAATCCGACAAGGCGAACAGGCCCGTGTCCGATTGCGGATTGGAGACAGTTCCCAGCTTCATGAGATATCGACCTTGATCCTCGACAGGGTGGGCCCCCGCCGTCAGATCCGAAATCCGCAATCCGAAGACGGGCGAGTGGTACAAGGTCGACTGGCGCGGCCGCCGCGGCGCGAATCTGGACGATCGCGCGAAGCAGGCGGTGCGGAACAAGAACGGCTTGCTCGCGAGGCTCAAGGAGATGCCGGGCGTGCCCCGCCGGTGACCGCCTCGGAGGCCGCGGCGGGGCTGGGAAAGCGGGGCGACCCGGCCGCCCGGCGGACATTCTATTTTTAATGAATTTTCCCCATGAAGACGGAAAATCGGGTAGGCTACTTGCCGGTTCGAATCGCATTACCCCCCCCTTGAAAGAGACGGTCCCGGCGGGGAATGCGTCGGCTCAGCGGGGCGGCAGGGGTCCATGAACGACGAGCTTATACTTCAGATCAACAGCGAGCGACGCCTGATCCCGGACGACCGGCTCAGGGAGGCGCTCGAAATCCAGGAGCAGGAGCGCGCCTCCGGGGCCACGGCCCGGCCGCTCCTCGACATCCTCTGCGCCCAAGGCTCCATCACCGACGACACCGCCCACCAGCTCCGCGCGCTCGTGTACCAATCGTTTGTCAATGAACCGACCCTCCACGTGACCGGCTCGGGGAATGGCGCCGAGGCTGCCTCGGGCTTCCGCACCCTCACAGAACCGACCTTGGAGACCGTCCCGGTGCCGAAGGCGACCCGGCCGCCGGAGGTCGTCCTGGCGGACACGGATCCGAAGAAGCGGTTCGGGCACTTCGTCATGGTGGCGCAGGTGGGAAGCGGCGGATCGGGCACGGTCTTCCGGGCCTGGGACATCAAGGTGGCCCGGTATGCGGGCCTGAAGATCCTGCACACCTTGGAGCCGTCCGCGCTCGAGCGGTTCACCCGGGAGGCGCGCATCGCGGGCAATCTCCAGCATCCCTCGATCGCGACCATCTACGAGGTCGGCGAGCAGGCGGGCCGGAGCTTCATCGCGATGAAGTACATCGACGGCCTGCCGATCGACGCCGTTCCCCGGTCCATTCCCAAGAATCTGGAGTTGATCCGCGACGCTTGCCGGGCGCTCGAATACGCCCACGCGCAGGGGGTCGTCCACCGCGACATCAAGCCGGCCAACCTGCTCGTCGACCAGGACAACCGGGTCTACCTGACGGACTTCGGGATCGCCAAGCAGATCCACCACGACCAGAGCACGCTCTCGATGACCGGGACGATCCTGGGGACGCCCAAGTACCTGCCGCCCGAGCAGGCGCGGGGCGAGTCGAATCTGGCCGACGCGCGGAGCGACGTCTACAGCATGGGGGCGACGCTCTACACCCTGCTGGCCGGGCGCCCTCCTTTCCCCTCCTCGAACGTCTGGGAGACGATCGAGTCGGTCATGAAGCACGACCCGCCGGCGCTGAGGACCCTCAACGGCGCGGTTTCCCCGGAGCTGGAGCGGGTGGTGGGCAAGGCGATGGCGAAGGACCCCGCGCACCGGTTCGCGACGGCGCAGGCGCTGGCGGACGAGCTGGAGCGCCTCATCGTCCAGCGCCGCTACACGGGCCGGTACGGGCTCGTGCGATACCTGACGCGCAAGTGGGTTCCGGTGGCGGTCGCGGGGGTGGCGCTGGCCTTCCTCGTGAGTAGGGCGGCCCCTTTCTTTTTCCCCGGGCCGACCGACCCGGCGAAACGCGTGTTGTCGGTCGCCGAGGTTTACGATGAGGCGGCTTCGCAGCTGAGGGCCATCGAACGATCCGACGCGACGCCGGAGATGCGCAGGAAAGCGATCGATGCCTTCCATGACGGCGCCTTGAAGAGACTGTTCGCACGGCAGAAGGATCATCCGCAGGGCCTCGTGCTGGAAGCCCGCGCCCACTTCGTTGGCGGGAATTCGCCCAAGGCTCGCTGGGCCCTCGAGAACCTGGCTTCCCTGTCGCCGTCGGATTACCGGGTCCCGTACCTGAGGGCTCTGCTCAACCTGCAGGACGATCTGCTCCAGCCTCCTCCCCTTCCGGCGCCAGAAGCGCCGTACGACGACTGGGACGGCCCGGTCACCCGCTTCAAGTCGGGCCTCAGCGATGCGTTCGCGGCCGTGGCCCCGGACCCCGCTCTCGAGTCGGTGCCGGAAGACTTCACCCGGGATGCCCGCGCGGCGGCCGCGTTCGAGCTGCTGACCCTGGGCCACTGGCGGCAGGCTGCGGTGGCCCTGAAGGCGCTCATCAAGGAGAAAGATGAGCATCTCCCCGTCTTCGAGGCCGGTTGGCGCCGGGCCGCCTACCTCGCCCGCGACTTCGTTGGAGTCATCGAAGAGGTGAACACCCAAGGCACCCGCGAGCGGTTCGGCTCAAGGTTGGGACTCGCCTTGGCAAGCACCCGGCCGGACCAGCACCTCAAAGACCTGGAATCGAGCTGGGCTGATCAACCTCGGGGTCGGCTGACGGTCCTGGCCTGGGCGGCCCGTCGAGCGCTCGATCTCGGGCGCGATCCAGGTCCGGAGGTCTCCAAAGGACTCGCCGTGAACCTGCCGTCCGATCGCGACGTCGAGGAACTCCGGGGAGTCCTCGAGGTGGCCGGCTTGCGATGGAAGGCGCTGTCGGGAAGCGACGCGGAAGAGGGTTATGTCCAAGCCCTGGCCCGACTTGGAGGGAAACCGGCCAGCTGGATGGGCCGCCTCGCGACGATGGAAGCTCTCGTCGGGCTCGGCACCGTTCGGAGGATTCGGGGAGGCGATCACCAGGCGCCCCTCACTGAAGCGATCGCATTCTGCGACGCCCTTCCCAAGGACCTCGATTGGAAAGCCTCCGGCGTCCTTCGCGCCCAAGCCAATATGAGGCTGGGTCACTTTGAAGAGGCCCTGGTCGACTTGGGGAAGACGCGGAGGCCCCCGGCGGTCGAGGACCGCGCCGACCTGGCGACGGCCTCAATCCATCTTCGAAGGGCGAAAAAACATCGCGACCTGGGTCTGCCTTACGACTTGGACCTGAAGCAGGCCCGGGAAGCGGCGGGATCTCTCCTCAGGCGCCACCATCCGGAAGCCTTGAACCTGAATGCCGCCGTGACGGTTTTCATGGCGGAGGCGGCTCCGGATGCGGCCAAGCTCCAAGAGGCGGTGGATCAGCTCACCCGGGCTTTGGCCCAAACGCCCGGACACGTGGAGGCGCTTTTCCACCGGGCTTCGGCACTCCACTTCCTCGCGCTGGCGGGCGCGTCCGTCAAAGAGCCGCAAAAGCCCTTCAGGCAACAGGCCCTCGAGGACCTCGGCGCCGTGCTGAAGGCGATCCCCGAGATGGGGGAAGCGCGCGAGCTCAGGGGGATCATCCACTTTTCGATGGGGAACTACGACCAGGCCATCGCTGACTGGACCCTGGCCTTGAAGAGAGGGACGGACGCGGACAAGGACAGACTCAGCAAGAGCATCGAACAGGCGAGGTTTCGGAAGGGGAAATGAGATGAGAACCCTGCGGTGGGCCGTCCTCTCCTGTTTCATCGGTGTATTCGGCTCCGATGTCGGGACCGCGGCGTACTGCGTGGCCGCCTCCCATGAATTCAACACGGTCTGGACGCGGACGCACCCCGGCGGGTTCGGCAACGACCGCGCGATCAGCGCGGTGATCCACGGGTCCAATCTCGTCGTGGCCGGGTACGAAACGGACAGCGGAGGGCAGACGAAGCTCGTGCCGAGGGTATATGCCAAGTAGAAAAGCCGCGACTCCCGGGCTCCTCCTGCTCCTGACGGGTTGCTGCCTGATCACCCAGGGGACCTATCAGGAAGTCAAAATCAATTCCGATCCTCAGGGGGCCTTGTTCAAGTTCGAGGGCAAGGAGTATCGCACCCCGGACACAGTCAACCTTCCCAAGAAGGAAATCACCCTGGTCCTTTCCAAGCAGGGGTACGAGGACGCCTCTTACGATCTCAAGCTCCGCACCAGCCTTTACTTCTATGGAAGCCTCCTGAGCATCCTATCGGGGGGCATCGACTGGCTCACGGGCGCGGGGATGGAATTCGAGTCGGCGGAGGTGACCGTCCCTCTGAAGGAGAGGGGCGACATTCCGATAGAAAAAGAGTTGACCGTGGATTCCGATCCCCCGGGAGCCGCGATCCACATCTCCGGGGACGTCCACGGCATGACCAAGAAAAAGCTGAACCTGAGATGGGTGCCGGGGGAACGCGAAAAGCGGATCGTGCTGAAGCTCCCCAAATACGAGGATCTGGCCCTCGCGGTGCGCCGGGAAGGTCCGGCTTCCGTGACAGGGACCCTGGTCCCGAAGCCGGACCTCGTCACGGTGCAATTCGTGTCCTTCCCCCACGGCGCCCGCGTCCGGGTCGAAGAGCACATCATCAGCCCGACGCCCAAGACGCATGTCTTCCCATGGTTCCGCGACACGCCGCCGCGGGAGGCGGTGTTCGAGCTCGAGGGATACGTGGCGAAGAAGCAGACGTTCACCCGAGACACCCGCAAGATCATCGTGCAGCTGGAGGAAGAGGTCCGGAGGGTGACGGTGAAATTGGACACCATTCCGGCGGGGGCGCACCTCGAGGTGGACGGAGCGCCGGTCGGCCCGGCTCCGGGCGAACTGTCGCTGGCCTGGACGGTCAGCCGGATCAAGGACTACACGCTGGTCTTTTCCTGCCCCGGCTACAAGAGCGAGAGCTTTTCGGTCTCGGAGACTCGAAAAGAGGTGAAGGTCCACCTGCGCCCGATGCTGCCGAAGCTGCCCTGAGCCCCGTTCCCCGGTGCAGAGCCGAGCCAGCCTACGTTTGAGATCAATGCCCCCAAGGGGATTCGAATCCGCCTTCGCGCTGTTTCTGCTTCTGCCGATCAGTTCCCGTGGCGCTTCGGCGGGATTCTCTCTGGACACCGTGCTGAACGAGGGAGGTTTGAGTACTTCTGGACACCGAGCTTGGTGCCCCCAACGGGATTCGAATCCGCCTTCGCCTCGAAGTTTCGAGTCGGGCTACGGCGAGATTCTTTCAGGACACTTTGCTCAACGGGGGAGGTCCAAGTACTTCGGGACAGCCAAGCTTAATGCCCCCAACGGGATTCGAACCCGTGCTGCGGGCTTGAAAAGCCCGTGTCCTAGGCCTCTAGACGATGGGGGCTTGCCCCGAGCTTGTCGAGGGGCTTGCCTCAAAAAGATCGGGGATGAACGCGGGGGATCATATCGCCGAGCCCCCCAGCGCGCCAGACCTCGTACCGACCGCTCCGCTATCATGACAACGTGATCCTGGACTGGGAGGGAGCCTTCCGCGCCGGGCCCGCCACCTGCGGCGGCAAGGGATTCAACCTCGCGCGACTCCACCGCTACGGATTCCCCGTCCCCTGCGGCGGCGTCCTCCCGGCGGACGTCTACTCCGACTTCATCCGCCCCTTCAACGTGGAACGCGTCACCGACTTCGACGCCCTCCGGGCCGGGATCGAGCGCGCGCGACTCCCCGACAACGCGCGCGACGCAATCCGCGCCTTTCTCCCCGACGCGACCCTCGCCGTCCGCTCCAGCGCGGTCGCCGAAGATGGAGCGAAGGCGAGCTTCGCGGGGATCCACCGCAGCGTCCTCGACATCGGAGATCCCGACGCGCGCGAACGCGCCGTCCTCGCCTGCTACGCGTCGCTCTGGACCCCCCAGGCGATCGCCTACCGCCGGGCCTTGGGCATCCCCGATCGCGACGTTCCCTGCGCCGTCGTCCTCTGCGAAATGGTCCCGTCGGCCGTCGCGGGCGTCGCCTTCTCCTGCGATCCGCGCACCGGACGCCGCGACCTCGTCGTCATCAACGCCGCGCCCGGGCCCGGCGAACGCGTCGTTTCCGGCGCCGTCAACCCCGATCACATCGAGATCCGCCTCTCGCCCGGGCGAGCCGAGGTCCTGCATCGCACCGGCACGGCGTTGACGCCGGAGCAGGAGGTCGAACTCGCGCTCGCCGTCGAACGAATCCACTGGGCGCTCGGCGACGGCCAGGACCCCCAGGACGTGGAATGGACGCACGACGGCCGGCGCTTCTGGTTCCTGCAATCGCGACCCGTCACGCGGGTCCCCCGCCACACGTTCGAGCCCGCGAAAGCGCTGCCGCTCTACTGGTCCACCGCGAATATCAAGGACGCGGTCCCCGGGGTGGTCAGCATGCTG
>DASRJF010000182.1:0-3474 GCA_035649615.1 Planctomycetota bacterium
GCCGCCTACAACATCGCGTGCGCATTCGCGCTCTTGGGCGAGAAGAAAGAGGCGCTCGACTGGCTGGATAAGGCCGTGGGCCTTGGATGGGACAACCTCGAACACACGGAACAGGATCCGGACCTTGAGTCCGTTCGCGGGGAAGCACGTTTCCGCAAGGTCCTCGAGAAGCTGAAGTCGGAGTGAGACCGTGACGCCATGAGCGACTCCAAGCGCTGCAAGTCGTGCGGGAACCCGGTCGATCCGGAGGTCGCCCGGGAGCACGACGGCGCCTGTCCGTGGTGCCTCGCCGCGTTCACGTTCAGTCCCGAGCCGGTCGGCAACGCCGTCACCGCCACCAAGGACGCGCCGAGCCGCTTCGGCAAGTACGTCCGGACGGAGAAACTCGGCGCGGGGGGCATGGGCGAAGTGTGGAAGGCGCTCGACACCGAGCTCAACCGCTGGGTCGCCCTCAAGTTCCTCAAGGACGACGATCCGTCGTCCACGGTCCGGTTCCAGCGGGAGGCGCGCACCGCGGCGGGGTTGTCGCACACCGGCATCGCGTCGATCCACGAGGTGGGGGAGGTGGAGGGCAGCCACTTCATCGCGATGCAGTACATCCAGGGCCGGACGATGGCGACGTTTCCGAAGAAGGACCGCCGCCTCCTGGTCCGGCTCTTCAAGGACGCGGCGCGGGCGCTCGATCATGCGCACCGGCACGGCGTCATCCACCGGGATCTCAAGCCCGACAACCTGATGGTGGAGGAGCGGGAGGACGGTTGGCACGTCGTGATCCTGGACTTCGGCCTGGCCCGGGCGATCGAGGGTGGGGAGAAGCTGTCGAAGTCGGGGGAGGTCTACGGAACCGCGGCGTACATGAGTCCGGAGCAGGCCAAAGGGGAAGATCTCGACGAGCGGGCGGATGTCTACTCGCTCGGGGCGACGATGTACGAGGTCCTGACCGGAAGGCCTCCATTCCGGGGGGCGAATCTCCTTGAGCTGCTTCGAAAAGTGGGCGCCGAGGAGCCGCCCAAGCCGCGGAAGATCAACCCGAGAATTCACCGGGACCTGGAGACCATCATCTTGAAGTGCCTGGAGAAGGACCGGGAGCGCCGCTACGCGAACGCGCGGGAGCTGGCGGAGGATCTCGAACGGTTCCTGGGCTCCGATCCCATCCTCGCGCGGCCCCCGAGCACGCTCTACCGGCTGAAGTTGACGCTCGAGAAGCGGAAAGGCGTGGCGATCACGGCGGCGGCGGGGCTGATCGGAATTGTCGTGGTGGCGATCCTGATCTCGGGAGGCCACGACCGGCAGAAGGAATCGCGCGACCTGGCGGGAACCAAGGTGGATGTCGCCCGCCTCAAGATCGACCAGATCGACCACCTCATGAAGGCCGAAGAAGACCGGACCCGCGAGATTGATCTCTTGGCTTCCGCGGTGCGGGCGGAGCTGAACGAGGCGCTCAAGATCTGCCCCGATCACGAGGAGGCGTGCTTCGAGATGGGCCGCATGCTCGCCATGACGGACTACGGAAGCGAGGCCCTGGACTACTTCGGGCGCGCGATCAAGCTGGCGCCGCGCCAGGCGAAGGCCTACCTGGCCCGCGCCACGCAGAACCTCGACTATTACGAACGGCTGAGGCACTCCCAGGGAGGCACGCGCGTTCGCGGGGAGAGCGAAAAGTCGAAGCGGGTCCTGTCCCAGATCCTGGAGGACCTGAAGAAGATCCGCTCCATCACCACCGAGGTGCCGCAATTGAAGTACGCGGACGGCATGCTCTCCTTCGCGCAGGGGAACTTCCGGCTGGCCTCCGACCAGCTGAAAGAGTACGTCAACCTCGCACCCGCCGACGTCGACGGCTGGGTCTGGCTTGGCCACGCCCAAGGTCATGCGGACGCCTACGACGACGCGGTCAAATCCCTGACGCGCGCCTTGAGGCTCCGTCCCCGCATGCCGTGGGCGCTCGTGTTGCGCGGCAACGCCTACTACGACTTGGATCGGTACGATGAATCCATCGCCGACCACACCCGGGCCCTCGAGATGAATCCCAACGACGCCGTGGCCCTCATGAACCGCGGGAACGCCCGGACGCTCAACGGTGCGCATGACGAGGCGATCGCCGACTACAACCGGGCCATCGATTTGAACCCCGGTTTCGCGAATGCCTATTCCTCCAGGGGCAGCGCGAAGGCAAAGAAGGACCTCCATGACGAAGCCATCGCGGACTTCGACAAGGCCATCCAGCTCGATCCCAACGAAGCGAGCGCCTACTACAACCGGGGAAACTCAAAGCGGAGGAAAGGCCTCGAGGACGACGCGATCGCGGACTACACGAGATCCCTCGATCTCAATCCGAAGGACCACAAGGCGTGGGCCGCCCGGGGCGACGCCAAGAACGCCAAGGGGCTTTACGAGGAGGCCCTCCTCGACTACGCCCAGTCGATCGCGTTGAATCCGAAGTACCCCATCAGCTACTACAACCGGGGGGTGGTCAAACGCGGCCGGGGCCTCGTAGAGGAGGCGATCGCGGACTTCGACCGGGCGATCGCGCTGGACCCGAAGTTCGTGGCCGCCTGGGGCAGCCGCGCGGGTTGCAAGAAACTCCTGTGGCGGCTGGACGAGGCGATCGCAGACAACGAAATGTGCATCAAGCTCGAACCCGGGATGTCCCATCACTACGTGAACCGGGGAGTCGTCAAGGCCGCCATGGGCCTGGTTGAAGACGCCATGGCGGATTACTCGAAAGCGATCGACCTGGATCCGAAGGACGACCTGGCGTGGATGAATCGGGGGGTCGGGAAATTCGACCTGGGACAACTGGACGAGGCGCTGGCGGACCTGACGAAATCGATCGAAGTGCGCGGACCGGATCTCCTGCACTGTTACAACAACCGGGCGGCGGTGCTGCAGCAGATGGGGCGGACCGACGATTCAATCGCGGATTGCCAGAAGGCGCTGGCGCTGGATCCGAAATCCTCCGAGGCCTACATCAACCTCGGGGTCGCGAAGCGCTCCAGGGGCCTGCTCGACGAGGCGATGGCGGACTACACGAAAGCCATCGACCTGGATCCGAAGTCGGCGAACGCCCACATGAACCGGGGAAACGTGAGAGACGAACTTGGGCTCTGGAATGAGTCCATCAAGGATTTCGAAAAGGCGCTCGCCTTGGCTCCGCCCCGGTGGAAGTTCCGGACCCAGGTCGAGGAGAGCATCCAGGCCCAAGAGTTCAAGCCGGTCTTCCGCGAGGCGCGGGGGCTGCACCGGGTCAAGAAGCACCGGGAGGCGATCGAGAAGTACCTTCCCATCGTGGCGAAGATCCCGAAGTCCCGGTACGGATACATGGCCGCCTTCAACATCGCCTGCGCCTACGCGCTCATGGGAGAGAAAGCCCAGGCGCTCGACTGGATGGAAAAGGCGTTCGACCTGGGGTGGCAGGACTACGCCCACGCCCAGCGCGACACCGACCTCGATTCCCTGCGCGACGATGAGCGATTC
>DASRJF010000183.1:0-5857 GCA_035649615.1 Planctomycetota bacterium
TGCATCGTCCCGACCACGCGCGGCGGGGAAGTGAGCCGGACGCCCGAGACGATCGTCGAGGAGGTTCGCCGCCTGGCCGACTCGGGCGTCGTCGAGATCACGCTTCTCGGCCAGACGATCGACTCCTATGGCAAGGGCCTCAGGCCCGCGATCGACCTGGGCGGCCTCCTCCGGCGCGTCCACGAGATTCCAGGGATCCGCCGGATCCGGTTCATCACGTCGCACCCGTCGTTCATGCGCGAGCCGATCATCGAAGCGTTGCGCGACCTGCCCAAGGCGTGCAAGTACGTCCACATGCCCGCGCAGTCGGGCTCGGACGCCGTCCTCAAGCGGATGCGCCGCGGCTACACCGTGGCGCGCTACCTGTCGCTCGTCGACCGGCTCCGCGAGCGCGTGCCGGGAGTGGAGATCGCGGGCGATTTCATCGTCGGGTTCCCCGGCGAGACCGCCGCCGACTTCGACGCGACGCTGGACCTGTCGCGCCGCGTCCGGTTCCAGAACGCCTTCGTCTTCCAGTACTCGCCCCGGCCCGGCACCGACGCGGCGGCGATGGCGGACGACGTTCCCGATGTAGAAAAAGGCCGCCGGAACCGGGATCTGCTCGCGCTCCAGGAAGGGATCAGCCGCGAGAAGAACGCGGAGCGGGTGGGAAAGCGCCTCGAGATCCTCGTCGACGGCCCGAGCAAGAACAACCCGCGGCGGCAGGCGGGCCGCACCGACACGAACCGGATCGTCCACTTCGAGGCGGAGCGCGATCTCCGCGGCCGGTTCGTCGAGGTCGACATCACGTCGTCCACCGCCCTCACGCTGTTCGGCCGGCTCGCATGAATCGTCGCGACGCCGACGAGCGGTTCATGCGGCGCGGCCTCGAACTCGCGCGCCGCGGCCTCGGCGAGGTCGAACCCAATCCGATGGTCGGGGCGGTCGTGGTCCGGCGCGGCAGGGTCGTCGGGGAGGGCTGGCACCGCCGCTTCGGCGGGCCGCACGCCGAGGTCGACGCCCTCGACCGCGCCGGCGCGCGTGCGAAGGGCGCCACGCTGTTCGTGAACCTCGAGCCGTGCTGCCACTTCGGAAAGACGCCGCCCTGCACCGATCGCATCGTCGCGGCCGGCGTGAAGGAAGTCGTCGCCGCGGTGAAGGACCCCAACCCCATCGTCAGCGGAAAGGGATTCTCGATCCTGCGCCGCAAGGGCGTCGCGGTGCGGACCGGAACCCTCGAAGCGGAGTCGGTCCGGCTGAATCGCGGCTTCTTCAAGAGCCACACGCTGGGGCTCCCGTACGTCGCCGCGAAGTGGGCGATGACGCTGGACGGCAAGATCGCGACGCGCACCGGCGATTCGCGCTGGGTGTCGGGCGACCGCGCCCGCGGCTGGGTGAGGACGCTTCGCGACGACTACCAGGCGATCCTCGTGGGCGCGAACACCGCGATCCGGGACGACCCCGGCCTCCGGGGCGGGAAGCGCGATCCGATCCGGATCGTCCTCGATTCGAACGCGCGAATCCCCATGGACTCGCAGCTCGTGAAAACCGCCAAGGAGCGCCGGACGATCGTCGCGGTCACGGACTCCGCGCCCGCCGCCAAGCAGCGACGCCTCGAGCGGGCGGGCGTCCAGGTCATCCGCCTCGAGACGTCCGACCTTCGGGTCGTCTTCGAGGAGCTGGCGCGGTCGGGGATCCACTCGATCCTGGTGGAAGGAGGCGGCGAGGTCCACGCGAGCCTCTTCGAGGCGGGGCTGGCGGACGAGGTGCTCGTCGTCGTCGCGCCCAAGATCGCGGGCGGCCGCGATGCGGTGACTCCCGTCGAGGGGGAGGGCCTGTCGAAGATGGCGGAGGCCCTGAAGCTCGGGGACGTGACCGTCGAGCGGCTCGGCGGCGACGTTCTGATCCGGGCAAGGACCCGGCCATGAAGCCTCGAGCCGTTTTCTTCGACGCGGGCCACACCCTGCTGCACGCCTGGCCGTCGGTCGGGGAAATCTACGCCCGGGAGGCCGCGGTGCTCGGCGTGCGCGTCGACGCGGGCCTCCTCGGCTCGGTGTTTTCCACGGTATTCGCGGAGGGCGAAACGGCTCTCGCCGCGGCGTCGGTCGGGGCGGTGGCGTCCGACGAGCAGGACGCCGCGATGTGGCGGTCGATCGTCACGCGCGTCCACGAACGGACGCCGGAGCTGAAGGGGCTCGACGCCCACGCGTGGTACCTGGGCCTCTACGAGAGCTTCGGACATCCCGACCAGTGGAGGCTCTACCCCGAGGTCGAAGGCGTCCTGAAAGACCTGCGGTCGCGGGGGATGAAGATCGGGGTCATCTCGAACTGGTCCACGCGCCTCCGGCACATCGCGCAGGCGACGGGACTCGACGCCCTCGTCGACTTCATCGTGGCGTCGTCCGAGGCGGGCGTGCGCAAGCCCGACCCGCACATCTTCCACGTGGCCCTGCACCGCGCGGGGGTCTCTCCCGGGCAGGCCGTCCACGTGGGAGACCAGGTCGAGGACGACGTGCGCGGTGCGGAGCGGATGGGAATCCGGCCCGTGCTTCTCTGGCGCAAGCCGGGCCCTCCTCCCCAGCTGAACGGGACGGACGTGATTCGGGATTTGACCGAGCTGGCGAGGATCATTTGAGATTTGTGATTGGCGATTGGCGATTGGCAGACCCCAAATCGCATCCTCGATGGCAGGTCTGACTTAGGGCAACAACTGCTTGAATCGATCCCATATGGACAAGGATTTGGTGTCCGTCGTCCCCACGTTCGGCGCCTCGCCGTCCAGGAATCGCTGGAGATCGTCCGCCATCTCGGACGCGGTCGGGTAGCGGTCGATCTTGTGGCGGCCCATCGCGCGCTTGACCACGTACCGCAGGGCGTCGGGCGCGGAGGGGGCGATCATCTCGAGGGGTTCGGGAGGCTCGCGCTGGAGCTTGTCCAGCACGTCGTCGGCGCCGCGGCCGAAGTAGGGGCAGCACCCGCTGATGAGCTCGTACAGGACGGCGCCCAGCGAATAGATGTCGCTGTAGTTGTCCACGCTCTCCATGTCGCCCGACGCCTGCTCCGGCGGCATGTAATGGGGCGTGCCCATGACGACGCCGATCACGTACGCGCTGTCGCCGAGGTGGCGCAGCTTCGCGAGCCCGAAATCCATGATGTAGGGCTTGCCGTCGGCGCGGTCGATGATGATGTTCGACGGCTTGATGTCCCGGTGGTAGACGCCCCGCTCGTGCGCGAAATGGACCGCGCGGGCGATGTCGCGCATGATGGCCGCGACGGACGTCATCGTCAGCCGCCGCTCGGGCCCGGCCACTTTCTCCGGCGGCGGGGCGACGATCTGGTCGCGCCGCGCCACGAGCCTCGTCGTGTGGGCCGCCAGCCCGTCCCTCAAGAGCCGGTCGACCGTCGCCCCGTCGATGTACTTCATCGTGTAGTAGAAGTGGTTGTCGACGAGGCCGAAGTCGAGGATCGGGACGATGTTGGGATGGAACAGTTCGGCGAGGGCGCGCGTCTCGTTGTAGATCCGCTTCACGTCCTCGGCGTCCCCGTAGGGCGTCTTGACGCCGCTCGCGGTGTCGCTTTCGTGCGGCAGCAGCTTGAGGGCGACGACCCGGTTGATCTCCTTCTGCCACGCCCGGTAGACGATCCCCGCGCCGCCGCGGCCGATCTCCTTCACGAGGATGTAGCGCCCGAAGTGGCTGGCCGGAAGGGCCGCCGCCCGGCGGACCTCCTCCGGCACGTCGTTGCCGAGCTCGCGCGACGTCGTCTCGAGCGCCTCATGGACGGAGGCGGCCATCTTCGCGAAAAGGAAGGGGACCTCCGTGCCGCACTTCGAGCACGTGTAGTTCCCCGGGGCGGCCCCGTCGCTCCCGCCGACGTCGATGCGGGCCCCGCATTCGGGACACGAGTACAGGAGCAGGTTCTGGAACTGGAGGGCGGTCTCGACCGCGTCCCGCTTGATGTACCCCCGCTTCACGAGGATCTCGCCCAGCCGGGGCAGGGGGGCGATGCCGAGGTCGATCAGGCGCCCCTGCATCCTGAGGCACTCGTTGACCTGGAACTCCGTGGCGAGCCCCTTGTCGATGAGGATCTGGCCCAGGAGGGCCCCGCGCGCGGACGGAATCCCGCCGAGCGCGCGGCCCTGGAGCTCGAGGAGCCGGTCGACGTCGGATTGCTTGAGGTAGCCCCGCGCCACCATGAACTGGCCGATCTTCCGGGCGGGGTTGCGCTCCTGGGCGGTCAGGCAATCGTAGAGCTGCTCCCGCGTCAACAAGCCCTCGCGAACCGCGATGCGGCCCAGGAGGAGATCGCCCTTGTTGCTTGCGCTCATCGCTCGTGTGTGGGGTCGGCTCGCACGATTTGCGGGGAGGGCATCTTACCAGTTTTTGCGGGCCGTGGGAGTCCCGAGTTCAAGGTCCAAGGTGATCCAAGGTCCGTCGTCCGACCTTGGACGCTGGACTTTGGATCACTTTGGACCCCGGACTTTGGACTATAACCGGGCGACGGCCGCGGCGATCTCGGCAGACTCGCCCTCGAGCAGCGTCCGGACGTCGAACAGGACCCGGTCGCGCTGGACGCGGGCGAAGATGCAGGGCTCGCCGGTCCGGAGCGCGGCGGAGGCGGCCTCGAGGGAGAGCTTCTTGAGGCGGATGGCCACGACCTTCGTGGGAAGCGCGTGGGCCGGAACCGAGCCGCCCCCGACTTCGGACGAGTCGTCGAGGATCTCCACGGAGACTCCCGGCAAGGGCTTCAGCTTCGACGCCAGCTCGAGGGCGCGCCGCTCTATCTCCTCCGGCGCCATGCCGAGCATCGCCAGCGTCGGCACCTCGCGGTAGAGGCGGTCCGGGTCGAAGTAGAGCTTGAGCGTCGCCTCCAGGGCCGTGAGCGTCAGCTTGTCCACGCGCAGGGCGCGGAAGAGCGGGTTCTTGCGGATGGCGCCCATCCACTTCTTCGATCCCAGGAGGATCCCCGCCTGGGGCCCCCCGAGCAGTTTGTCGCCGCTGAACGTGATGACGTCCGCGCCCGCCTTCACCGAGTCCGCCACGCCCGGCTCGCCCTGGATTCCGAAACGCGCCATGTCGACCAGCGCGCCCGAGCCCAGGTCGTCCATGACCGGGAGGTTGTGGCGCCGGCCCAGCGCGATGATCTCATCGAGGGCGGGGGAGGCCGTGAATCCGACGATGCGGAAGTTGGACGTGTGGACCTTCAGGAGGAGCCCCGTCGCGGGCCCGATCTTTTTCTCGTAGTCGGAGATGTACGTCTTGTTGGTCGTCCCGACGTCGACGAGCTTGCAGCCGCTCTGCTCCATGACGTCGGGGATCCGGAACGAGCCGCCGATCTCGACGAGCTGGCCGCGCGAAACGATGACTTCCTTTCCGCGGGCCAGCGTCGCGAGGGCGATGAGCGTCGCGCCCGCGTTGTTGTTGACGACGGTCGCGGCTTCGGCGCCCGTGAGCTTCTGCAGCAGGTCGACGACATGGGTCTCGCGGATCGATCGGTCGCCCGTCGCCCGGTCGACCTCGAGGAGCGAGTACCCGCGCTGCTGGGAGGCGACCGCCTCGAGCGCGGCGGCGGGGAGGACGGCGCGGCCGAGGCCCGTGTGGAGGATGACGCCCGTGGCGTTGATGACGCGGGCGAGCTTGGGGGCGCGCTTCGCCTTGAGTCGCTCCAGGGCCCCCGCGAGGAGATCGGCGGGCTCCACGGACGACTCGGCGCCCGCCTTCAGGCGCGCGCGGACGGCCTCGAGCTGCTCGCGCACGGCGTCGACGGCCGGCTCGCGGCCGTATTCCCGCACGAGCGCCTCGCCCGCGGGGGAGACCGTGAGCTGGTCGACCGAGGGGATCTTCCTCAGCCGGTCGTCCGCCTTCGACGCGCCTTTGGG
>DASRJF010000184.1:0-4781 GCA_035649615.1 Planctomycetota bacterium
TCAAGAAGCAGTGCGCCGGCATGGTGATCGAGATCCCCGACCCCGTGCTCCGGAAGCAGATGCTGGAGCTGGCGAAGGACGTGACGCACATCATCAAGGCGAAGTGAGCTTCAAGCTCCAAGCTTCAAGCTTCAAGCCGGACCCGCCGGATCCGAACAGGGAACAATCCAACGGGGGACGGCGTATCTCATTGTTAGTTACGGGACGCGGGGTTCCTGTATAGACTGTATGGGCTGGAGCGGAATCCTTTGAGGAGCGGCGGGATATGAAAAGACTGACGGCGGTCGTGGCGATCCTCGCAATCGCGGGCATGGGCGCCCAGGATCGCAAATTCAAGAAGAACTACGCCCAGGACGGCGTCTATTGGGCCGCGTCGTGGGAGGACGCGCTCAAGGAAGCGAAGGAGCGCAACGTCGGGATCCACCTGGCGGTCCACAAGGACAACTGAGGGGGCTGCCAGTCGATGGAGTCATCGACTTATCCCGACAAGAAGTACATCGAGTCGTCCCGCATGTGGGTGAACGTCGCGGCGCACAGCGAGAAGACCCACCAGGTGGACGCGATCGTCGGCGGCAAGCAAGTCACGGTCTGCTCCGCCTACTGGAACATCCCCTGCGAGGCCCACTCGAAGTGCTACTCGGCGGCCAACCAGTTCGAGAACATCAAGGGCCTGCCGACCACGGTCTACACCGACGCGGACGGCAAGGAGATCGGCCGCGCGGTCGGCGGCAAGAGCGCCAGCGAGCTGGTCAAGATGCAGAAGGACCTCCTGGAGAAGATCCCGGGGGACAAGATCTCGATCGACGAGTGGAACCAGGCGAAGAAGATGATCGAGGACGCGGAATCGTGCTTCGCCAAGATGGAGTGGAAGAAGTCGGTCGAGGGATACACGCGCCTGTCGAAGCAGCCCAAGAAGCTCTGGAAGGACAAGGCCTCGGAAGGGCTGGCGAAGCTCAACGAGAAGGGTCGCGAGCTGATCGCCGACGCGAAGGGCAAGGCCGAGACCGAGAAGGAAGAGGCGAAGAAGATCCTCAAGCTGGTCGCGTCCGACTTCAAGCCGCTCGACTGCTCGAAGGAAGCGGCGGCGGCCCTGAAGGAAATCCCGGCGGACGAGAAGAAGTAGCGACGCTGGACTCAATCGACAGCGCGGTCAGGGCAACCGAGCCGCGCTGTTTCTTTTTTAAAGCTATAAGCTTTAAGCTCTAAGCTCTAAGCCAGAAGGAGCCCGTACGGGCTCTGTCTTGAAGCTTGGAGCTTGAAGCTGATTAGGAGTTCAAATGAAACAAGTAGCCATCTTGGTTGAAGATCTCTATCAAGAAATGGAAGTCTGGTACCCGGCCTACCGGCTGCGCGAAGAGGGGATCAAGACCGTCTTCGTCGGCACCGGGAAGCCGGAGTACAAGAGCAAGATGGGGTACCCGGTCGCGGCGGAAGCGGACGCGCGCGACGTGTCGGCCTCGCAATTCGACGCCATCGTCATCCCCGGCGGCTACGCGCCGGACATCCTCCGGCGCCACGAGTCCGTCAATCGACTGGTGGCCGAGATGTTCAAGGCGGGGAAAGTGGTCTCGTCGATCTGCCACGGCCTGTGGGTCTGCGTCTCGGCGGGGATCCTCAAGGGCCGGACGGCGACCTGCTTCTTCGCGGTGAAGGACGACGTGATCAACGCGGGCGCGACGTACGTGGACCGCGAGGTCGTCGTCGACGGCAACCTCATCACGGCGCGCAAGCCCGACGACCTGCCCGCCTTCATGCGCGAGACGCTGAAGGCCCTGGGCCAGCCGTCGGCCATCGGCCATCAGCGGGCCGCCAAGAGCCTCAAGGTGAAGGCGGGTCGCTGACAGGTGAGTGCGGACCGCTCCAATCGGTGCAGGATTCCGCCCCTCCCCGTCGTAGTATGATTGAGTTTCCATGCGCATCACCCTGATCGCCGCGGTCACGCTCGCCCTCGCGGGCGCGGCCCCCCAGGACGTGCCCTCGGTGCCGGCCAACCCGATCGACGCCTACTTCTCCGGCCTCTGGAGCGCGAAGGGCGTCAAGCCGGCCGGCCCCGCGTCCGACCTCGTCCTCTTCCGGCGGCTCCACCTCGACCTCTACGGCCGCGGACCCTCCCCCGACGAGATCCGCGCCTGGATGAAGGACAAGGGCCCCGACAAGCGGGCGAAGCTGATCGACCGCATGGTCGCCGGCGACGAGTGCGCCGAGTTCTTCGCGGACGTCTGGCTCGACGCCCTCATGGACCACGCCATGACGTACCAGGACCTCCTTCGCACGGACGTCGGGCCGCTCCGTCGCTGGCTCCGGACGTGCTTCCACGAGGACGTCCCGTACGACCGGATGGTGCGGTCGCTCCTGAGCGACCGGGGCTCGCGCCGCGAGGTTCCCGCCGTCAACTACGCCCTGAAGCACCTGAACGGCGACCCCGTGCCCGTGAAGCTCGCGGTGATGACCGCGCGCCTCTTCCTCGGCCGCGACATCCGGTGCGCGCAGTGCCACGACCACCCGTTCGAGGACTTCACCCAGGAGGAGTTCTGGGGGTACATGGAGTTCTTCCGGCCGCTCCGGAATGCGGGCGACCTGGTCGAGCGGCCCGCGCCGCCCCGCGGCCCGAAGCGGGACGACTTCGGCGAAATGCGCGACCTGAAGCCCCGGTTCCTGGACGGCCGCGCGGCCGATCCGGAGCGGTCGCTGGGCCAGGCCCTCGCGGACTTCACGCTCACGACGAAGGACAAGGAGTGTTCCCGCGCGTTCGTCAACCGCACGTGGCGCCACTTCTTCGGCCGGCGGCTGGTCTCGACGGCGGCCGAGAAGAACCACGACGCGCTCGCGGCGACCCTCGCCGAGCGGTTCGAGCGCGGGGAGTGGAGCATCCGCAAGCTCCTGAAGACGATCCTCGCCTCCAAGGTCTACCAGATGGAGTCGGCGGGCAAGGAGGCGGACCGGGTCCTCTACGCCGCCGGCCCCCTCAAGCCGATGGGTCCCCTCCAGTTCATGAATGCGTACACGGACGCCTTCAACCTGTGGGACGACCACGCGAAGGCGTACGCGAAGATGGAGAACAATCCCGAGACGGCCGAGCAGCTGAAGGATCCGGTCGTCCTCAAGATCCTCCTCTACACGTGGGCGCGCGACCTGCTCCTGCCGCGCGGCCGCGACCCGGAGGAGGACGTCGCCTACGGCACGCCCCGGATGGCGATGAGGTTCATGAACAACCAGCGGGTGCAGTCGATGATCAACGCCAGCTGGAAGGACAGCCTGCTCGGCCGGGTCCTCGCCAAGAAGTCGAAGCCCGCCGAGCGGATCGAGGAGCTCTCCCTCGCGCTCCTCGGCCGGCCCCCGACGAAGTGGGAGAAGGATGAATTCGGCGAGCACCTCAAGGGGCGCTTCACGTTCGTCGGCGAGGGGTACGAAGACATCTTCTGGGTGATGCTGAACTCGACGGAGTTTCTCTTTATTCACTGAGCTTCAAGACCCGAGGCCTCAAGGCTCCATGGCTCCAAGGCTTTGAAGCTCTGGAGCCTTGAAGCCTTGCAGCCTTGGAGCCTTGAGTAGACAGGCGGGACTCGTATGCATCAGTGCTCGTGTTCGAGACGCGGATTCCTGCGGATGTCCGTCGGGATGTCCGCGGGCGCGGCCATCGCCGCCAAATTCGGTCTGCCCCTCTTGGGCCAGGACACCGTCACGAAGATGGTCAAGGCGAAGCGCTGCATCCTCCTGTGGATGATGGGCGCGCCGAGCCAGCTCGACACGTGGGATCCCAAGCCGGGCACGGAAACGGGCGGGCCCTTCGCCGCGACGAAGACGACCGCGCCCGGGATCGAGATCTCGGAGCACCTGCCGCTCGTCGCGAAGCAGATGAAGCACCTGTCGCTCATCCGCACCGTCAATTCGCGCGATCCGAACCACGAGACCGCGGCGTACCTGCTCCACACGGCCTACCGGAAGGCGGCCGACATCGAGCATCCCCACATGGGGAGCATCGTGGCGCAGGAGCTCGGGATGGAGACGGACGAGATGCCGCCGCTCGTCGTGATCGGCAGCGGCTCGCCCGCGGGCGTGGGGTACCTCGCGCCCGAGTGGGCGCCGGTCGTCTTCGACCGCCTCGCGGATCCGGCGGAGGATGTCCTGACGACCACCTTCAACCCCCGCGAGCGGCTGAACCGCCGGTGGCGGATGCTGCAGGCGTTCGAGCACGACTTCGCGGAGCAGCACGAGGACCGGCGCATCCAGGCGCGGCGCCTCGCGAGCGAGAAGGCGTACAAGATCCTCACGAGCGAACGCGTGAAGGCGTTCGACGTCCGCCTCGAGAAGGAGAACGTCCGGGCGCTCTACGGCGACAGCGACTTCGGGAAGGCGTGCCTCATGTCGCGCCGGCTCGTCGAGGCGGGCGTGCGGTTCGTCGAGGTGATGTACGGCGACTGGGACACGCACGTGGACAACTTCGGCCGCGTGAAGCAGTTGAGCACCGAGATCGACAAGCCGATGGCGGGGCTCATCGAGGACCTCGACCGCCGCGGCCTGCTCAAGGACACGCTCGTCCTGTGGATGGGCGAGTTCGGTCGGACGCCGAAGATCAACGCCTCGAGCGGGCGCGACCACTGGACGACGTGGTCGGTGGCGATGGGCGGCGGCGGCATCCAGCCCGGGCGCGTGATCGGGAAGACCGACCCCCTGGGAATGTCGATCGTCGATCGTCCCGTGCCGGTGAACGATCTCTTCGCGACGATCTACCACGCGTGCGGCATCTCCGCCGACAAGAAGCTCATCCAGGTGCCGCGTCC
>DASRJF010000185.1:0-2353 GCA_035649615.1 Planctomycetota bacterium
GTCGAGCGTGGACCAGAAGCTGAACCAGCTCGACGACCTGTACTCCATCGTCACCTCGGAGATCAACAACCGCCGGATGCTGCTGCTGGAGGCGGTGATCGTGGCCCTGTTCCTCATCGACCTCGCCGCCCTGGTCTTCATCAGGCCGTGAGGGACTTCTTGCGAAGCGCCCCGCCGAACTCGCTGGGTGCTAGGCCGTTTCGTCGACCAAATTCGAGAGCCGTTCGCGGGTGAACGTCCGCTCCGCGACCTCGCGACCGTGGCGGCGCAGCGCGGCGCGCGCCTCCGCGCCTCCGAAATCGAGGCTCCCGACCTCCGGCTCGTGGTCCGGTCGCAGGGACGTCACCTCCGCCCGCAAGAACCCCTTCTTCCCGTTGCGCTGCCCCAGGTACTTGAGGTCGTTCTGCAAGATCTCGTGCGCCATGATGTCGACCGTCCGGCCCGCGATCTCCCGCCCGCTGTCCATCGCGTTCTCGCCGCGCGGACCCAGGACCGCGGGCGACGTCGAGATCACGACGATCTCGACGCTCGACGGGGGCTTGCTGCGCGACTTCGCCGCCTTGAACGCGCTCGAGAGCGGCGTGATGTCGCGCAATCCCCCGTCGACGAACCGGTGGTTGTAGATGTCGACCGGGGGGAAGAGGACCGGCATCGACGCCGACGCGAGGATGAAGTCGACGACCTTGTCCGGGATGGACCCGTCGCGGCCCCGCTCCAGCGTGAGCTCCAGCGTCGCCCCCTCCTTGCGCGCGGCGACCATCAGCGGGGCGTCGTTGGCGACGAGGTAGTAGGAGGCGTCCGTGAGCGACGTGACGCCGATGGCCCAGATCTTCCCCGACCGCGCGAGGGCTTCCCACGCGACATGCTTCTCGATGAGCTTCTTCAGCGGGCCGCTCGCGTGGATCGAGTCGCGCGCCCAGCCCGACTCCGAGACCAGCGCCAGGAGCGCACCCACGCCCGTCCCGACCGCGCCGCCGGGAAAGGGATTCGTGTAGATGTCGGAATTGGCGCGGATGGAATCCCAGAGCCCCTTCAGCCGCGCGACGGCCTCGCCGAGCTTCGCGTGCTGGGCGAGCACCGACGCGTTGAGCGCCCCGACGCTCACGCCGCTGAAGAAATCGAAGCCGACGCCCTTCTCCACGAGATACTCCAGCGCCCCGAGCTCGAACTCGCCTTTCGCGCCGCCCCCGCCGAGAACGAGGGCTCTCCATGGCTTCGGCATATGGGCCTCCTTCCCGGATCTCGACTCATCGTACCCCGCTCCACCGGAGGCTGAAGTCCTGTGTTCAAAGTCCAAAGTGATCCAAAGTCCGGGATCCAAGGAATTTGCCGAGTCCGGAGTTCAAGGTCCAAGGAGATCCAAAGTCCGAGGTCCAAGGAACTTGCCGAGTCCGGAGTTCAAGGTCCAAGGTGATCCCGCGTCCGGGGTCCAAGGAATTTGCCGAGTCCGGAGTTCAAAGTCCAAGGTGATCCCGCGTCCGGGGTACAAGGACCGATCCGAGTCCGGAGTCCGACATCCGAAGTCCAAGGTCCCGTATCCAGGCCCCCGCCGGGCGAGAACGGCGGGAATCTGCCCAGGGGCGGCACTAGAATGACCGCGTGATTTCGATTTCACTCCTGGCCCTGTTGATCGCGGCTCCGCAGGAGCCCGAGGGTCCCGGGGATTCGAGCCGCATCGAGGCCTACTACGCGGGGCAGTTCAAGGAGGCCCTGAAGAAGGCGACCGAAACCCACCGCATGCTGCTCATCAAGGGCGTGAGCGTCATCCTCGACGAGCAGGCCGCGCGCGACCTCAAGCGCGGCACCTGCTGACCCGGCGGCGATCTCCTGCGGGGGAGTTCCTTCGCCGAAAAGCGAGTCATCGACCTGGTCAATTCGCGGTTCGTGACCTTCTATTTCTGTTTCCGCGAGGGACGGACCGGTTACGACGCCGACGCGGCGGCGATCTACAACGCCGCGCTCAAGGACGACCCCGACATGAAGACGGGGCTGCCGCCGGCGGTCGCCTTCTCGCCCGGCGGACACCGCGCGCTCAAGCTGATCCCGCGGGCGATCCATTTCGAGAAGGACAAGTTCTTCGACGCGCTCCGCGACGCGCTCCGCGAGAACCCGATGTACAACGGGCCGGCGCCCGAGGAGCGGAAGCTCCTCGCGGACGCCGCGGCGGCGCCCCGGGATGCGGGGGCGCAGTACCGGGCCGCCCGCGCGAGGGAGAAGGCGGCGGGCGACGACGCCGCGGCGCTGTATGAAAAGGCGATCGCGGCGGAACCGGACGGTCCGTGGGCGGCGCGCGCCCACCTGCGGCTGGCGACGCTCGACCGGAGCGCGCGCGCGTGGGACGCGGCCGAGAAGC
>DASRJF010000186.1:0-11386 GCA_035649615.1 Planctomycetota bacterium
GTCAAGGCCGCCATCACGGGCCACCTCGTCTTCTCGACGCTCCACACGAACGACGCGGCGAGCTCGATCACGCGCCTCGTGGACATGGGCATCGACAAGTTCATGGTGGCGTCGTCCACGATCCTCATCGCGGCCCAGCGCCTCTGCCGCAAGCTCTGCGAGAAGTGCAAGGCGCCGGTCGACACGATGCCGGAGAAGAAGTACGCCCTCGGCCTGGGCTTCCTGGAGTCGGATTTCGCGAACTGGCAGCTCTGGAAGAAGGTGGGCTGCAACGCCTGCAGCAACGGCTACAAGGGCCGGTTCGCGATCCTCGAGGCGCTCGAGATCGGGGAGGACATCCGCCGGATGGTCATCGAGGGGCGCGCGGCGTCGGAGATGAAGGACCAGGCGATCAAGCTGGGCCTGCTCACCCTGCGCCGCACGGGGATCCTGAACGCGATGAGAGGAAGAACCACGCTGGAGGAAGTGATCCGGATGACGATGGGAGACTAAACAGACTTCTGACTACTGGCTTCAGACTTCAGTCAGAACGAGGGAAGGTCGACAGCTTTCAGTTTGAGGTTCGGGGGCTTCCCCCCCAACGGAAGTCTGAAGTCAGAAGTCTGAAGTCTACATAGGTTATGGTGTAGACTGGTGGGCGAGAGGGGCACTCTAAAGCGGAGGTTCTTCCCATGGCCGTGTTCACCTACGAAGCGCGCGCGACGGACGGCAAGAAGGTCGACGGCAGCATCAAGGCCGCCGACCGCAACTCGGCGATGGACCTGATCAAGAAGAAGAACCTCACCATCGTCCAGCTCACCGAGGACACCGGCCTCGCCGCCAAGCGCACGATCTTCGGCCGCGCCCCCCGCGCCCGGGTCAAGACCAAGGACATCTGCATCCTGACCCGCCAGCTGTCCACCATGATCTCGGCCGGCATCCCGCTCCTCGAGTCCCTCGAGATCCTCTGCGAACAGGCCTCCGACCCCGGGTTCCGCCGCGTCATGGACCGCATCATCGAGCGCGTCCGGTCGGGCACCGACTTCTCCACGGCCCTGGGCGAGCACCCCAAGATCTTCACGAACATCTTCGTGAACATGGTCAAGGCGGGCGAGGTCTCCGGCAACCTCGACGTCATCCTGACCCGCCTTGCCGAATACCTCGAGGCGATCGAGGAGATCAAGCGCGAGGTGAAGGCGGCGATGGTCTACCCGACCGTGTCGCTGGTCATGATCCTCTCCATCACGGCCGGCCTGGTCGTCGGCATCGTCCCCAAGTTCAAGGTCATCTTCGACCAGCTGGGCATGACGGAGCTCCCCTGGATCACCCAGATGCTCCTCGACATCAGCTGGTTCCTCCAGAACCAGTACATCGTCGCGATCTTCCTGATCGCGGGCAGCATCACCGGCTTCATCATGTTCAAGCGGAGCAAGGGCGGGAAAAAGGTCTGGCACCGCTTCCTGCTCAACATGCCGATCTTCGGCCAGCTCGTGCGCAAGGTCGCCATCTCCCGGTTCGCCCGCACGTTCTCGACGCTGATCCAGAGCGGCGTGCCGATGCTCGGCGCGCTCGACATCGTCGCGGGGACCGCGGGCAACGTCATCATCGAGGAGGCGGTCCTCAAGGCGAAGGACGCCGTCAGCCGCGGCGAGACGCTCGGCGAGCCCCTCGCGGCCACCAAGGTCTTCCCCCCGATGGTCACGCGCATGATCGCGATCGGCGAGAAGACGGGCGCGCTGGAAAAACTGCTGGCGAAGATCTCGGAGTTCTACGACGCCGAGGTCAAGGCCGCGGTGAAGGCCCTGACGTCGCTGATCGAGCCCCTCATGATCGGCTTCATGGGGCTGATCGTCGGCGGCATCGTGCTGGCGATTTTCATGCCGATCATCGAGCTCCAGAAGAAGCTCGGTGGCGGCAGCTAAGCGGCCGCTCCGCGGCCGCCGCATTCGGCGCCCAGCTTTCAGCCGTCCGCCGGAAGGCCCCGGCGGAGGGCGGAGGATAGACCGCTGGGCAACCTGAGCACGCTCAGGATCCTCCCGGACCGGGTCCTGGAGCGCCGCCTGAACCGGCTCTGCGTCCTGCGCGCGGCCGCCGCGGTCGCGGGACTCACCGCCTACCTCCTCACGGGCGCGCACGAGGAAGGCTTCGCGCTTTTCGACCAGCCCCAGTTCCACCTCCTGGCCGGCGCCGCGGTCATCAACCTGGTCTACCTCGCCCTCCAGATGACGGCGATCGACCGCCGCGGGCTGCTCGTGGCCCAGCTCATCATCGACGTCCTGACGATCAGCGGGCTGGTCTTCGTCGCCGGGCCGCTGACCGCGTACTCGTACTTCTTCTTCGTCGTCGTCTTCCTCGCCGCCCTCTTCCTCGGCGGGCGGTGGGCGATGGCCTTCGCGTCGTTCTCGTCGGTGTTCGCGGCCTGCATCGTGTCGCTCTACTACTGGGCCGGCGACGCCCTGCGGCAGGGGGAGCTGGCGGAGGGCGAGGTTCCCTCCACGGTCCACCGCTTCCGCGAGTGGCTGGCCCCCGGCTCGCTGGACGCCTACGCGAACCCCGGGTTCATCTTCTCGCAGACGATCTTCTTCATCGCCGCCCTCCACGTCGTGGCGTGGCTCGCCAACCGGCTCTCGGAGGAGATCAGCCGCGTCCGCATCCTGAACGACGAGATCCTCGAGAACATGGCGGGCGGGGTGATCGCCGTCGACCGCACGGGCACCGTCGTGTTCGCCAACCCGCAGGCGACCGAGCTGCTGGGGATGCGGGAGAACGCGGGGTGGCTCGTCGGCCGGACGTTCGTCGACGCGTTCCCCCCCGAGGTGGGCGCGCTCTTCCGCAAGGGCCTCCAGGAGCGCCAGCGGCTCCAGCAGGAGATCCGGGTCGGGGAGCGCCCGCTCGAGGTCTCCATCTCCCCGCTCGCCGACGGCCGCGCGGGCGGCGTGCGCGGGGCCGTCGCGATCTTCAACGACCTGACGCTCCGCCGCCAGATGGAGCGCGTCACCGAGCGGGCGGAGCGGTTCCGCGCGCTCCTCGAGATGAGCGCGGGCATCGCCCACGAGATCCGGAACCCGCTCGCCTCCATCCGGGGGGCGGCGCAGGAGCTCGAGGCGGCGGCGCTGCCGAGCGAGGACGACCGGCGCCTCATGGGCGTGGTGCTCCGCGAATCGGACCGGCTCGACAAGATCGTCTCGGAGTTCCTGGAGTACGCGAGCGACCGTCCCGTGGACCTCGCCCTCGTCGACATCAGCGACGTCCTCGGCGAGGTCGCCACGCTGCTCCGCGCGCGGGAGGAGGGGAAGGGCGTCGCGATCTCGGTCGACGCCCCGTTCCAGCTCGTGACCAAGTGCTCCCCCGACCAGCTGAAGCAGGTGTTCCTCAACCTCGGCCTCAACGCGGTCCAGGCCTGCGGGGCCGGCGGCAAGGTGGAGATCCGCGGCGAGCCCTGGACGAACGCGGGCGATCCCCGGCTCGGGGCCAGGATCGAGTTCGAGGACAACGGGCCCGGCATCCCGAAGGACGACCTGAAGCGGCTCTTCTCTCCGTTCTTCACCACCAAGCCGCGCGGGACGGGCATGGGGCTCGCGATCGCGCGCAAGATCGTCACGGCCCACGGCGGCACGATCACGCTGGACAGCGTCGAGGGGAAGGGCACCACGGTCCGCTTGTGGCTTCCCGCCGCGTGATGGCCACCCGGGCGGCGGTCGTCGGGTTCGTCCTCGCCCTCGCGGCGATCCTCTTTCACGCGAACGGGTTCGGCTACGACGAGGTGCGCCGTCCCGCCGTCGCGCTCGCGGCCGCCCTCGCGCTCGCCGGCGGCGCCGCGTCCGCGCGCGGAGCAAGCTGGGGACTGCGGGCGTCCGACCTCGCGCTCCTCGCCGTCGCCGCCTCGGCCTTCTTCGCGGTCAACCTGACCGCGGCGATGGCCGCCCTGTTTCCCGCCCTCGCGGCGTGGATCTTCCTCCGCGCCACGGCGCTGGGGTGGATTCCGCGATCGTTCATGGAGCGGCGCGGACTCCAGGTGCTCGGCGCCGTCGGCGTCCTCTTCTCCGGCTACGGCCTCCTCCAGGTCGCGGGCGCCGACGTTCTCGGGTTCGCCCGGGACACGAAGCTCGCGGTCTCGACGATCGGCAACACGAACTACGCGGGGGTCCTCTCGGCGGCCTTGGCGCTGGCGGGCCTGGCCGCCGCGCTCTTTGAAGCGGGACTTCCGCGTCGGCTCACGGGAGTCGCCGCGGCGGTGCTCGGCGGACTGCACGTCGCGGCCAGCGGCTCGCTCGCCGGGCTCGTCGGACTCGGCGCGGGCGTCGTGGCGTTCGCGCTGCTCCTCGTGCGCCGCCACGGGATGAAGCCCGCGTCGTTCTTTCCCCTCCTGGTCCTCGTCCTCGCGCTCGTGCCCGTCGCCGGGCGCGTGACGGACCGGGTGGCGTCGATCGCCCGGGGAGAAGACCGCACGTCGCGGGTGCGGCTGGGTCTTTGGAAGGGGACGCTGAGGCTCGCCGCGGACTATCCGGTTTTCGGGTGCGGCGTCGGGAACTTTCGCGCCGCCTTCCCGCCGTATCGCGACGCCGGGGAACGGCGCCTGAGCCACGAGGGACTCGGCATCGATTACGTCGAAGCCAACGATCCCCACAATTCGTACCTGGCGATCCTCGCGGAGTCCGGCCCGGTCGCCTTGATCGCGATCCTGGGGGTGCTGGTCCTGGCCGTCGTCTCGGGAATCCGCCGCGCGAGGGAACCCGATCCGGCCTCGGCGGGGCTTGCCTTCGCGGGAACGGCGGGTCTCGTGGCGCTGGCGGTGTCGGGCGAATTCAATTCGCTGTCGGGCCATCTTCCGTTCGCCGTGCTCGCCGGAGTGCTCGCGGGATGGGCCGCTCCCGTCGAGGCTCCGGATCGCGCGCCCGCCTGGAGCCGGGGGTCGCAGGTCGTCGCGGCTTTCCTGCTCGCGATCGCGCCGATCCCCTGGCTGCTTGCGGACATCCACTTCCGCGCGGCGATGTACACGACGAACCAGGCGGGGGAGCGGATCGACAGCCTCCGGAAGGCGTTGGACGTCCTGCCGGGCCACTGGCCGGCACGGTTCCAGATCGCGATGACCTGGCGGGCCCTGGGGGAGGGAGAGGGCACCGTCCGGGCGGAGCTTCGGGAGGTCTTGAAGGTCCATCCGCACAACGTCTCGGCCCTCATCGAGCTGGCGTCCGGGTCGCCGGCGGTGGAGGAAGCGGAGTTGCTGAGGCGAGCGGAGAAGATCGCTCCCGAGTACGTCGTCTTGAACACGCGCCTCGTGGGCGTGGACCTCAGGAACCGCGACATCGCGTCGGCCCGCCGCCGCCTGGAGCGCATCCTGGAGGTCCTGCCCGAGGAGCCGGAAGCGCTCTACACGATCGGCCGGACGTGGTTGATGGAGCGGAAGCCCGAAGAGGCGCTCCCTTGGCTGAAACGAGCCATTGCCAAAAACCCAAAACTTCGTGAACGGCTAAGCGAGGACCATCCGGAGTTAAGTAGAGACCCTCGGTTTTCGGAGCTCCTCGGACCCTAGAAGAAGATTAGAGATTGGCGATTGGTGATTGGCGGATCGCCAACTTACTTCGTGGCGACTTTGAGCGTCGCCTTCTTCAGGAACAAGAGCGCGAACGCCGTGTCGAGGACCGGAATCTCGTCGTAGGAAAACCAGCCGCCGTCCGTGCGCTGGTCGCGCACCAGCAGCACCGCGCCTTCCAGGTACCAGTCGTGGCCCGCGATCTCCTTGATCCCGTACATCACGCCGACGCGCTCGAGGCTGTAGAGGTAGTACAGGTGGAAGACGCTCCAGAAGCCGGCGGCGGGGGGGCATCCCCGCACGCTGTAGTGGCGCTGGATCCACGCGAGCCCCGACCGCTTCGCGGACTCGAGTCGCGGCCTCAGCCCTTCGTCCAAGTCTTTCGAGCGGACGAGCTCGCTCTGGCAGATAATCAACGACGTCAGCCCCGCGCACACCATGGAGCCGTAGCCCTGGTCGGGCACGGGGATGTTCGCCCAGTCGACGGGCCGGACGAAGTAGCCCCACCCGCCGGGAGTGACCGATTCCTCGGAGCGGATCTCGACGCCGGGTTCCCCGGCCGCCCACGTGAGCTTGAGCTCGACCTTGCCGGCCGCCATCTTCTGCGCCGCGATCCAGTGCTCCGCGATCTGGCGCCACACGCGGGAGGGGATCTTCGCGCCGCAGCGCGCGCCGGATTTAAGGCCCAGGAGCGCGTACTGGGTGTTCGAGTGGTCGTAGTACCGCTCGGTCATGTCGGGATAGCCCCAGGTGCCGTCCTTCGTCTGCTTGGACATGAGCCAGTCGACGGCCTTCTGGACCCAGGCCTTGTCCGCGGGCGTCATCTTCTCCGCGATCGCCTTGCGCGCCTTCTCCTCGGTAAGCTCGACGACCTCTTCGTACTGCTCCAGCGGGAGGTACTTCGCCTCGAGGGCCATGAGGCTGGCCGAGACGTCGTACACCTTGGCGAAGTTTGCCTTGAGGACGACCGCGAGGCCGTCCCGGACCGCGGGGTCCTCCCTCGGCACGCCGGCGTGGAGGAGGGCCATGACGCAGAGCGCGGTGGTCCCGACGGGGAACTCGCGGGCGAACGATCCGCCGCTGTCGACCCACGAGCCGTTCCGCTCGCGGTTCTTCTTGAGCCACTCGGCGCCCTTGCGGATCGCCGCGTGGACGGCGTCGCGCGTCGCCACGAGGTCGAGCTTCACGAAGTCCTTCGCGAGGTCGAACTGGAGCGACTCGTTCGCCTTCGCGGATTTCGGCTCCTCGCCCTGCTTGATGCCCTTGTATTCCGAGACGCGGCCGCTGAAGGTCGTCTGGACGCGGACGGGCACGGTGCGGTCGAGGCTGAACCAGGCGACGGTGTTGATCGTGGCGACGACGGAGTTGCCGACGTCGCGCCGGTCGCGCGTGTCGAACTTGAGCTCGTAGCACTGGACGGCCGATTCGATGCGCGCGCAGAGGCGGCCGTTGATCTCCTCGGTCCGGGTAAAGGTCTGGGAGCCCCGGGCGGCGAGAGGCGTGAAGGCGTGGGACTTGGCGAAGGCGTTCCGGGCGTCGCCGAAGAAATCCTCCTCGTACTTCCAGCGGGCGCCGACCTTCACGGGCTTCTCGGGGAGTCGCAGGGCGACGCGGAGGGGGAGCTCCTGGCACGTGTTGACGACGAGGTTGTTCGTGCCGTCCGGGTTGAGGTCGGCGGGGAAGAGGACGAAGGACTGTCCGGCGCGCGGCGCGGGCTTGCCGCCGCGGAGGTCGGAAACGACGAACTCGGCGGCGACCTTGTCGGGGAATCCCCAGATGAGGGGGATCTCGGTGGATTCCTGGGCCCGCGGGGACGCCGCCGCGGCGGCGAGGAGGATCAGCAGGACGCGGGTCATGTCGGCTCACCTGATGCTACCGTGAATGAGACGCCGCACGAAGAGATTCGCCCGGGGTTTAAAACCTGCTTGAACTTCCGGGGATTTAGGACAAGATTGAGCGGCATGAAATCCTCCCGGCTCCCGGCCTTCCTCGCGACGCTGTTCCTCGTGGCCGCGCAGGAGCCCGAGGACCTGTTTGATCCGGCGAAGACCTCGATGGACCGGGCGGCGGCCGCGGCGGTCGGCGCCGATCTCGTCGAGTACGCACAGGCGCGGGCGAAGGCGGCGGCGGACTATCACATCGTGGGCGACTTCCGGAAGCTCGTTCGCGTCGCCTACCAGTTGGCGTCCGACCAGGGACCGGTCGCGGCCGCCCACGCGCGGATCCGGAACGGGTTGGCTCCCGAGGGACCGAAGCGCGACGTGTCGCGGGACGAGCTCATGAAGGCCCTGGTCGCGCTCGTGACCAAGTCGCGCGAGGGGAAGGCGCCGCACGACGTCGCCGCGGCGCGCTACCTCTGCGAGGTGGGCCAGCTCATCGACCCCCGGAATGAAGCCTGCCTGGTCGAGTGGAACAAGCTGTCGCAGCGGGGCGGCGGCATCTCGTGGGAGGCGGCGCTCGCCGTCTACCGCCGCGCGATCCCCGACGGGACCACGTGCAGCATCAACGGGCTGGCCGTCACGTCGGCGGGCGGGTCGGCGCGCGTCGGCCACGTCTCGCGGGTGGTCCTGATTTTCCGCGCCGGCCGCTTCCCGACCCTCGACGTGACGCTCCTGAGGGAGGAGTCGCACCAGACGAAGGTCTCGGCCGAGGAGGCGATCCGGTACTGGGACCGGATTCGCAAGCACGTGCCGCTGCCGGGCGGGTCGCTCGAGATCAGCTTCGAGGACAAGTTCAGCAAGAAGGACGGTCCGTCCGCGGGCGCGGCGTATGCGGTCCTCCTCCGGTCTTTCTCCGATCCGTTCAAGGTCGACCCGCAGTTCGCGATGACGGGCGACGTCTCGGTCGAGGGGCGCATCCTGGCGGTGGGGGGCGTGTACGAGAAGATCCGGGGCGCCGTCATGGGCGGGTGCGCGAGGGTGGGGATTCCGATGGGCGACGAAGGCGAGCTGACGGACGGCCTCGTGCTCTACGGCCCGATGACGCTGGCGGAGATCGAGATCCACGGGCTCGAGTCGGTGGACGACGCCATCGCCGTCGCGCGGGCCGACCGCGACGAGAGGCTCGGGCAGGCCTCCGCGGCGTTCGCCCGGCTGCGCCCGCTGGTCGAGAAGAAGCTGAAGGCGAACGATTCCGCGACGTCGGCGGAGATCCAGAAACTGACGGACGCCGTGCTGGCCGCGGCGCCGCGCCACCTCTCGGCGCGCCTGATCGACGCGTGGAACAACCGGCGGCTTCCGACGCAGCTCTCGCTCGGGACGTCGCTGAACGAAGCGCACCACGTTTTCATTTCGTACCTGGCCGCGATCCGCGGGAAGGACGAGCTCTCGTTCGAGGACATCGCCGACGAGACGAAGACGACGAACATCAACGAGACGCTGCGCAAGCTGAGGGACGTGACGCCGAAGCTCCATGCGGACGCCGCGAAACCCGCCGCCAAGCTGGAGGCGACCTGCCTGACGATCCAGCGCTTCATCCAGGCGCGGTCGGGACTGGACAGCCGGGAGAAGCAGATCAAGGCGATCGAGAAGACGATCCAGGAGCTGAAGGAGAAGATCGACAAGGCGAAGTCGGCCGGGAGGCCGGCCGACGAGATCAACCGCCTCGTGAAGCGCCACAATGCGACGGTCGAGGACCACAACCAGGAACTCGCCAGGTACAAGAAGGCGGCGGAGGAGCGCGGGAAGATCTACGACAAGGTCATCGAAACCTACAACGAGTACATCGTGATCCTGCGGACGCTGACGCAGGATCCGAAGCTGCTGGAAAAACTGCACCACGGGAAGTGAGGGGGGGCGTCAAGGCCGCACTCCTCTATCCGGGCGGGCTCATCCCGAGCATCCCTTTCGCCGCATCAGTGGTAGGATCCACTGTCGACCTGACTTCGATAGTCCCCTTGAGCTCTCGAGAGGCCCTCGAAATGCGAACCCTGATCGCGATCCTCATCGTGGCTACGACGGCTCCTGCCCAGGAAAAGAACGAAGCCGAGGAACTGTTCAAGAAGATGGAGGAGAAGTTCACCCAGGCGAAGACCCTGCAGCTCTCGTGGAAGATGGCCGCCCCGGTGAAGGAAGGGGAAATAACGGCGGAGGGGGCCCTTGTCCTCGGCGAAGGCAACAAGGCTCGCCTGGATGTGGCGGCGAAATTGCCCGGCGTGGATCAGAAGGACCTGTTCGTATCCGACGGGACCCAACTCAGGTCCGTCGGATCCAGGAGCTCCACGGTTGAAACGCCCGGCACGTTCAACAAGACGATCCTTGGGTGCCTGGCGCGAGGCGGCCCCGTCTACGCGCTTACGGTCATCAACATGAACTTCTACAGCAAGGAATCCGATCCTTCCAAGCTGATCACGCTCTCCGCCTTCGCGATGGGAAAGAAGGAAAGGGTGGGCGAGCGCGAGGCCCAAGGCATCGAATTCAAGGCGACTTTTGAACCGGCGAACAGGCAGAAATCAACCGTGAAGCTGTGGATCGACTGTGAAACCGGCCTCCCGGTAAAGCGGGTGTTCGTTGTCAACGAGATGAATCAAGAGATCGTCAGCACGGAAACGTACTCGGGCTTCAAGCTCGACGAGAAGATTGACGCATCGAAGTTCGAGCTGCCGCCCAAGTGACGTGGCCGCTCTCATGCGGTGGCGAAGTCGCCGACGAGAGGATTCGCTCAGGGCCACAACCGCGACGAGGAGTTCGGCGTCTATCGCGAGATCGAGGGACAAATCTCCGAGCCCGACCGCGCCGCGCTCATCGCGATCTGGATGAGGTGGGGCTGCACTCCCGTCCCACGAAGTCCAAGAAATCCTTGCGACGATCTCTCCCGGCGTGAAGTTCCCGTTGTGTCCCTTGTGGGAGCGGCTTCAGCCGCGACGGCTGCGTTGGCGAATTCGCACCGTCGGATGCTCGAGATCCGCATTGGCGAATACGATGCTCGCCCGTTCGTGCGGCCGGCACTGCTGCATGTAAAGCCGTTGGCCGGGAACATAGCGGCGGTTGTACTTCTTCCTGACTCCCACGGGATCCACGCCTTTCATCGCGTCTCGCGCAACCGCGCGCTCGACGGTGATATCGAAGGGTACATCGACCCAAACCGTGACGTCCCAGAAGTCCTTTAACTCCTCCCGCTGAAGGAAGACGCCGTCGAACAGCAGCACGACATCGCTCGGAGCGACCTCGAGAGGTGCTTCCGTGGCTCGATTCAAGCGATAGTCGAAAACGACCGTCCGGAATTTGCAGTCGCCGTTTGGTCCCATGGGCTCAAGGAGCTCCCGTCGAAGCGCGACGCAATCGAATGAGTCGAGAAAGTAGCCTTCGGGCGAGTCGCTCCCGCGTGCATAACGGACGGTCCGAGGGTTGTGAAAACCGTCGATCGACGCGCGAACGACTTCGCGTCCTGCGCGCCGGAGCGGCGCGACGAGCTCGTCCGCCAACGTCGTCTTGCCTGACCCGTCGACGCCGTCGATCGCCACGCGCGTCGGGTGGCCGGGCTGCACCGCAACGATGGCAGCGGCAAGATCCTCAATACAGCTGGTTCGGCTCGGTGACACTCTGCATCCGGCTAGTGGTGGACAGGACCGGGATTGAACCGGTGACCCCTGCATTTTCAGTGCAGTGCTCTACCAGCTGAGCTACCTGTCCATGAAGGGGGCGTAGAGCGGCCCGATTATACGGGGGCGACTCGCGGAGTCAATCCGAGGGGCCCGCCCGAGGGACCGCCCCTGATTCCAGATTCGAGATTCCAGATTCTCATCCTCGATCTGGTATCGTGATTCAGCATGGCCGACCGTACGACGGACATTGGAGTGGGCGGCACGGCCTTTCCCTCCACCAAATGGTCCCAGCTCCTGGGCTCGAAGGACGGCCCCAAGCGAGACTACCGCGA
>DASRJF010000187.1:0-2567 GCA_035649615.1 Planctomycetota bacterium
CGCCACCCGGCGGGCGTCCCAGGCGTCGTCGAGCGAGCAACAGCCCTGCTTGCCGGGTCTGGCGGTCGGCGAGGGCGCGACGCCGTGCCGCATGAAGACGCCGGCGGCGTCCCACCCTTCCTCTATTAATAGGGCGGCGGAAACAGCGGAATCTATGCCACCCGACATGGCAACGAGGACTCGTTCTTTCATGAGAAAGCTCTAAGCTCTAAGCCTTAAGCTCTAAGCATGGCTGATCAAACATCTCGTGCTACCGCTCCAGAATCCGGGTGACGCCGACGGCGCGGCTTAAAGCTTATAGCTTAAAGCTTAAAGCTGGCACAACACCCGGTTCGCCGTCAAAATCGTGGCTTCATGAAACGGTGCGCGGTCGTCACGTTCGGCTGCAAGGTGAATCAATACGAGTCCCAGGCGCTCCAAGAGCGCCTCCGGGGGGCCGGATTCCAGGTGGTCGGCCCCGACGACGACGCGGAGGTCTACGTCCTCAACACCTGCACCGTGACCGAGACGGCCTACGCCGAGGCCGCCCGGACCGTCCGGAAAATCCACCGCCGCCGCCCCGGGGCCGATATCGCGGTCACGGGCTGCGCCGCGGACTCGAATCGTGATGATTTCCTGCGCATGCCGGGCGTCCGGCGCGTCGTCGTCCACGACGAGAAGTCGGCCCTTCCCCTCCTGCTCGACGATCCGCGGCTGGCCGCCGAAGATCTCAAGCCCTCGATCTTCGACTTCAAGATCTCCGCCTTCGACGGCCATACGCGGGCGTTCCTGAAGATCCAGGACGGCTGCGACCTTCGATGCTCGTTCTGCATCATTCCAAAGGTGCGCGGGGCCAACGTGTCGCGTCCCCTCGACGAAGCGGTCGAGGAGGCGGAGCGGCTCGCGGCCGCCGGCTATCGCGAGATCGTTCTCACCGGCGTGCACGTCGGATCGTTCGGCAAGGACGTGGCGGGGCGCAGCTTGATTCCCGACCTGGTCGAACGGATGCTGGCCATCCCCGGCCTGGCGCGCGTGCGGCTTTCATCGATCGAAGCGAACGAGGTGGACGACCGCCTGATCCGCGCCATGCGCGACAGCGGCGGACGCTTCTGCCCCCACCTTCACCTGCCGCTTCAATCGGGCGACGCGGAGGTCCTGCGCGCGATGAGGCGCCGCTACAGCCCGGACCAGTTCTTGCGGACCGTCGACCGCATCCGCGGAGAGATCGACCAGCCGTCGTTCACGACGGACGTGATCATCGGTTTCCCCACCGAGACGGACGCCGCCTTCGGGCGGACGCTGGCGCTCTGCCGCCGCGTCGGTTTCAGCCGGATCCACATCTTCCCCTACAGCCACCGCCGCGGGACGGACGCGTCGCTCCTGCCGGACCTTCCCGCCGCGGTGAAGAAGGCGCGCCATGCGGAGCTCCAGGCGCTGGCGACGGGATTGACGGCCGCCTATTGTGAGAAATTCATCGGCCGCACGGTGGAGGTCCTCATCGAAGAGTCGGGCCGCGGTTACACCGAACGTTACCTTCGGGCGACCGTCCCTTCGGGGCGCCCGAACGAGATCGTCCGGACGCGCGCGGTGGCCGCGCGCGAGGGAGGCCTCGAGTGCGCGTGAAGCCCCCGGCCCACCGGACCTCCGCCTCCACCCGCCGGGCCGTCCAGCGGATCCTGGCGTTCATCCGTCGCCACGACAACTTCCTCGTCTCGGGCCACGTGCGCAGCGACGGCGACGCCCTCGGATCGCAGCTCGCGTTCCACCACATGCTCCGGAGGCTCGGGAAAAAGTCGCACGTCGTGTGCGATCGCGGGGTCCTGCCCGACTACGCGTTCCTCCCCGGCGCGGACCAGGTCGGCGCCGACCCGTCGGCGCTGCGGCCGCCGTACGGGGCCGTCGTCACGTTCGATTCGGGCGCGTGGAGCCGCCTCGAGCGGATCGCCGCGGCGCTCGACCGGAAGTCCCTCACGGTCGTGAACGTCGACCATCACGCCTCGAACGAACGGTTCGGGGACGTCAACTGGGTCGACCCGTCGTTCTCGTCGAGCGGCGAGATGGCCTGGGAGCTGGTCAAGGCGAGCGGCGTGAAGGTGGACCGGGCAATCGCGCTCAACATCTACACGGCCGTGGTCACGGACACGGGACGGTTCGCGTTTTCCAACACGACGCCCGAGACGTTCCTGAACGCGGCCGAGCTGGCGTCGTTCGGCGCGAAGCCCGCCGAGCTGACGCGGCTCCTCTACCGCCAGAAGACGCTCGACCAGCTGAAGTTCCAGGCCGCGATGATCGGGCGCATCGAACGGACGCCGGATTCGCGAATTGCCTGGGTGACGATCCCGCGCGACCTGGAGCAGCGGCTCGGGATCGCGGCCGGGGACACGCAGGAGTACATCGACCTGCTCATGCAGCTGAAGGAGACCGAGATCGCCATCCTGCTACGCGAGATGGACGACCCGCCGCGAATCAAGGTCAGCTGGAGGACCGCGGTGGGGATCGACGGCATCGCCCTCGCGAAGCCGCACGGGGGCGGCGGCCATCCGCGGGCGAGCGGCGCGTCGCTCCCCGGGACCCTGGAGGACGCCGCG
>DASRJF010000188.1:0-2979 GCA_035649615.1 Planctomycetota bacterium
CTTGAAGCCATTGGTCGCACGCCGCTGATCCGCCTCAACCGGCTCGCCGCCGGACTCAAGCCCGCGATCTACGTCAAGGCCGACTACCTGAACCCCGGCGGCAGCGTGAAGGACCGGATCGGCGTCACGATGATCGACGAGGCGGAGAAGAGGGGCTGGCTCAAGCCCGGCGGGACGATCATCGAGGGGACGAGCGGCAACACCGGGATGGGGCTCGCCCTCGTGGCCGCGATCCGCGGGTACAAGCTCATCTTCACGATCACGGACAAGCAGTCGCGCGAGAAGATCAACCTGCTCAAGGCGCTCGGCGCGGAGGTCATCGTCTGCCCGACCGCGGTCGCGCCCGACGACCCCCGCAGCTACTACTCGGTCGCGAAGAAGCTCGCGAAGGAGATCCCGAACTCCTACTACCCCAACCAGTACGACAACCCGATGAACCCGGAGGCGCACTACCGGACGACCGGGCCCGAGATCTGGGAGGACAGCGACGGGAAGATCACCCACCTGGTCGCGGGCCTGGGAACCGGCGGCACCGTCTGCGGCATCAGCCGCTTCCTCAAGGAGAAGAACCCAAAGGTTCGCGTCATCGGCGCGGATCCGATCGGCTCGCTCTACCACGAGTTCTTCCACACCGGGAAGATCGGGACCGCGAAGCCGTACGTCGTCGAGGGGATCGGCGAAGACATCTTCCCCAGCACGATGGATTTCAAGTACGTCGACGACGTGCACCAAGTCACGGACCGCGAATGCTTCCTGTGGACGCGCAAACTGCTCCGGTACGAAGGCATTTTCGCCGGCGGTTCGACGGGCGCGGCGCTGGCGGTCGGCTTGAAGATCGCGAAGGATCTCCCGGAGAAGGATTTCGTCGTCATCTTCATTCCGGACTCGGGGGCCCGCTATCTCTCCAAGGTCTACAACGACGAGTGGATGCAGGAACACCGGTACCTCGAGTCGCCGGTGAAACTGACGGCGGGGGACATCGTGTCGGGGAAGCGCTCGTCGCGCGACATGGTCTCCGCGAAGCCCTCGGACTCGGTGATGTCGATCCTCGCCTCGATGCAGGAAGCGGACATTTCGCAGCTGCCGATCCTCGAGGAGGGGAAGCCGGTCGGCGCCGTCTACGAGGACGACATTGTCCGCCACCTGCTGGCGGGCAAGGATCTGAAGTCGCTCGTCGCGCGCGAAGTCATGCAGAAGCCGTTCCCGACCGTGCCGCGCGAGATGACGCTCGACCGCATCACGGAGCTGATTCCCTCGCAGGCGTCCGCGGTGTTCGTCGACCTGGGGAAGGGGAAGGTCGACATCATCACGAAGTACGATCTTGTACATGCCATCACGGCAAGGACAGCCTGAGGAAGATCAAGAGAGCGATTTGAGATTGGCGATTGGCGATTGGCGATTGGCGGCGCCGACGCAGGAATAAGCAGGGAACCTCATGAGATTCTCGACGAAGGCAATCCACGCCGGCCAGGAGCCTGATCCTGCGACGGGCGCGATCATGACGCCCGTCTACCTCACATCGACGTACGTGCAGTCGGCGCCCGGCGTCCACAAGGGATTCGATTACGCGCGATCGAATCACCCGACACGACTGGCGCTCGAACGAAACCTTGCCTCACTCGAAGGCGCGGCGCACGGCTTGTGCTTCGCGTCCGGCCTCGCCGCGGAGACCACGTTCGCCGCGACGCTGGCGCCGGGCGACCACGTCGTCTGCGGCCGCGACGTCTACGGCGGCACGTACCGCCTCTTCACGAACGTGTTCCAGAAGTTCGGCGTTCAGTTCACGTTCGTGAACATTCACGACCTCGGCGAACTCGAGAAGGCGCTGAAACCGGACACGAAGGTCGTGTGGCTCGAATCGCCGTCGAACCCGCTGTTGACGGTGACGGACCTGGCGGCCGCGTCCAAGCTGGCCCACGCGAAGGGCGCGAAGGTCGTCGTCGACAACACATTTGCGACCCCGTACCTCCAGCAGCCGCTCGCGCTGGGGGCGGACGTCGTGGTCCACTCGACGACGAAATACCTCGGCGGCCACTCCGATGTCGTCGGCGGCGCGATCGCGACGAACGACAAGGAGCTGTACGACCGGCTGAAGTTCCTCCAGAACGCCATGGGCGCGGTGCCGGGTCCGCTCGATTGCTTCCTCGTCCTCCGTGGGACCAAGACGCTCGCCGTCCGGATGAAGCAGCACTGCGAGAACGCGCGGAAGGTCGCGGCGTTCCTGAAGGGCCGCAAGGACGTGAAGCGGGTCTACTATCCCGGCCTTCCGGATCATCCCCAGCACGAGATCGCGAAGCGCCAGATGAAGGACTTCGGCGGCATGATCTCCCTGGAGCTCGAAGGGGGAGTCGAGCGGAACGTCGCGTTCTCGACGAAGACGAAGCTCTTCGCGCTCGCTGAGAGCCTGGGCGGCGTCGAGTCCCTCATTGGCCATCCGACCACGATGACGCACGCCTCGATTCCCAAGGCGGAGCGCGAGAAGGGCGGCCTGCCCGACGCGCTGGTCCGGCTGAGCGTCGGAATTGAAGACGTCGAGGACTTGATCGAAGACTTGGACCAAGCCGTTGAGAGCACGTAACAAGTCACGGCACTGTCGAGTTCTGGGTTCAAGGTCCAATGTGATCCGGTGTCCGCGGTCCAAGGATCTCCCATCGGAGACCCTGGACCTTGGATCACCTTGGACTTTGAACCCAGGATACTCCAGTGATGCTTGATGCGTGATGCGCATCCTCCTACAATCCTCTCTCGCGTCCGGACCTCGATTCCCAAAACCGAACTGCAAGGCGGGTCTCCGTCCGGACGGAGAATGGATTCTGGCTTAGAGCTTGTAAGAAATGGCGCTCGAGCGACTGCACAAGGTCCTGGCCCACGCCGGATTCGGGTCCCGCCGTTCCTGCGAAAAGCGCATCGCCGGCGGCGAGGTCGAAGTCGACGGCAAGATCGTCACCGAGATGGGCGTGAAGGTCGACCCCTCGTCCC
>DASRJF010000189.1:0-4592 GCA_035649615.1 Planctomycetota bacterium
ACCCGGGGAGAGGACTGCCTGAGATTCCCGGTCGACACTTCAGGAGTCGAGTTTCGGCTGGGCCGCTACAGGCAACAACGCACGCGGCGAGTGTAGGACTGCTCAATCAGCCGGGGACAGGCCCCCGGATAGAATGCCGCCTGCGATGGCAGGTGATCGCGAATTTGAATTTGGCGTGCCTTTCCCCGGCCGAGTGATGCCCCATGAACAGTGGTCAAGTACCGGGTATCGTGACAATGGGTTGCCCTTCGACTGGGAGCGCGTCTTCGGCCGATCCTCCGCGCGCGTCGTTGATCTGGGGTGCGGAAACGGCCGCTACTTGATTGGATCGGGCTTGTCTCGGCCCGGTCTCGATCATCTTGGGATTGACCTCGTCCAGCGCGCGATCGATTTCGCCGCGCATCGCGCGAACAAGCGCGGTCTTCGGAACGTCCGCTTCGTCACGGGGGACGCCGTCCTGTGGCTTTTCGCGAGGTTCCCCGAGAATTCCGTCGACGAGATCCATGTCTATCACCCTCAGCCCTACTATGAGGCGGCCGAAGTCTCACGGAGGATGCTGACGCCGGAATTCCTCGACCGCGCGTGGCGCGTGCTCCGTGCGAACGGATTGCTCGTCGTTCAAACGGACAACAAGGCGTACTGGAAGTATCTCTTGGGGGCGGTTCCTGGGCATTTCAATCCGGAGATTGTTGCGGGTCCCTGGCCTGAGGCTCCCCAAGGGCGAACCCGACGTGAAATCCAAGCTCGGAGAAAGGGGCTGGTGGTCTGGCGGATGGTAGCTCATCGCCGCGACGTCCCAAGCGCGGTCCCGATCCCGCCGCCGGACTTCGATGCCAACCGACCGCGCTTCAAGCGACGGGATGGATTGCGCTAGGGGTATCTGGAGCAAGGGCCACGACGGGAGCCTCCCCGAATCCGAGAAATTGAGAGGCCCGAGTGGCGTCCGTGAGGGCCACGTGGCTGGCTCGAGCGAGGTCAGGCCTGCCGCGAGGCCGCCCGTGGGCCGCCACCGTCCTGGTCCCGCCCCATCCGTTTGCGTGCGACGATGTTACAGGGGCTTCTCAGGACAAGGGATCTCCTCAAGTTTTTTCGGGGTCATCCACCATCCACAATCCACTATCTACAATCTGGATTGGCTCCCCGGCCAGGACTCGAACCTGGAACCTTGCGGTTAACAGCCGCTCGCTCTACCATTGAGCTACCGGGGAGTGAGGGGCGCGGCCCGGAGATTATAGGCCGCTCCACCGCGACGTCAACCTCCGACACTTTCACCCCGAACGGACCCGGACTGTAGAATCGAGCGCCGCCACCGTACCAGTTATCATGACCACCCTCCTCCTGATCCTCCTCGCCCTCCAGGAGTCGCCCGAGACCGAGCTCCTCAAGAAGATCGACTGCGAGATCCCGTGGATCTCCGACGGAACGATCCTCGTCGACGCCGAACAGCTCGGACGGCGGCCCCAGAACTACAAGACCGACCGCGCCGCGCTCCTCGACCAGGCGAAGAAACAGGCCGTCGAGAAGAACCGCCTGATCCTCTGGTACTGCCCCCGCGTCCCCGGCTCGCACATGAACCGGGCGGAGGTCCTCGACGGGTACATCAAGTCCATTTTCTTCACCGACCCGGGCCTCGTCGACCTCGTGAAAGCCAAGTTCGTCCCGCTCCGGATGTGTTGCGACCGCGACACCAGCGACGCCACCGGCATCAAGAAATTCGCGTTCGTCGAACCGGGGTTCATCCTCATGACCCCCGACGGGACCCCCGTTCACACGATCGACCGGCTCCGCACCTTCAACGCGGACTGGCTGAGGGCCGTCCTCGTGGCCGTCCTCCGGAAAAACGAGAAGTACAACGCCCCCGCGGGCGATTCGGCCGCCGACCTCATGCGCGGCGGCGACGACGAGAAGGCGCTCGAGAAGGCGACGCCCGAACAGAAGGCCGTGATCCTGCGCCGGCTGGGCCGGTACGACGAGGTGATGAAGCTCGATCACTCGGTCGAAAAGGCCCGCGCCCTGCTCGCCCTCGAGAAGTTCGCCGACGCGCGGAAGATCCTCGAAGGACTGAAGTCCCCCGAAGCCCTCCACCTCCTCGCGCTCGCCGACTGGTGGACCGGCGGAAACCCGGGGGCGCGGTGGCGCGAGCTCGTCTCCAAGCACCCGGACTCCCCTTGGGCCGCGCGCGCGGCGAAGAACCTCGTCAAGGGAGCCGACACGATCCCGGACGGCCCCACGGTCCACAATTTCGAGGACTGCTTCGCGTTCGCCCCGCCGGGCGCCGCGACCTCGACGAAGCTCCCGGCCGCCGACGCCGATCTCGCCGCGCGGCGCGCCGTGCAGTTCCTCCTGCGGGCCCAGCGCGAGGACGGATCGTGGCCCGATTCGCGCTACGTCTACTGCAACACCGCGGTCATCCTTCCGAACGTCGTCACCGCCATGACCGCGCTGGCCGCGCTGGCGCTGGCCGAGTGGCGCGACCTCGATCCCGAGCGCATCGACCCCGCCCTCGCGCGCGCCGAGAAGTTCCTCCGCGACGACACCCACGTCAACCGCGGCGAGAACGAGGAGTGCTACGCCGACGCGTACCGGATCCTGTATTTCGCGCGCCTGAAGGACGTCAAGCCGCTGAACGCGATCGTGGAGAAGCTCGCCGCCTCGCAGAAGAAAAACGGATTCTGGGCGCACGAGTACACGAATCCCTTCGCGACGGGCGCGGTCCTGCACAGCCTCGCCGTCGCGAAAAAGGCGGGGGCCGAGGTGCCCGAGGAGGCGCTCAAGCGCGCCCGCGAGGGCCTGCTCAAGAACCGCGCCGAGGGCGGACGCCAGCCCTACGCGGGGGGAAAGGCGAGCGCCGAGCGGAATTCGATGGCGCGGAGCGCGCTCTGCGAGCTCGCGCTCTTCGAGGGCGGCCTGGTCAAGACCGAAGACGTGGCGACGGCGCTGGATTCCTACTGGCGCCACCTGGACAAGCTCGAGGCGGTGCGCGTATGCGACTTCCACGCCGACCAGGAGCTCGGCGGATTCTTCTTCTGGCACGGGGTCTTCCACTCCTGCGAGGCGGCGTGCGCGCTCGAGGGCGAGCCGCGGAAGGAGCACCTCGCCCGGTTCCGGGCGCAGGTCCTCTCCATCCCCGAGTTCGACGGGAGCTTCATCGACAGCCACGAGCTCGGCAAGAGCTACGGCACGGCCATGGCGCTGCTGGTCCTGAAGCGCTCGCGCTGAGTTCTTGTCACCGAGCGGGTCCCTCTGCTATAAGCGCCACCGATACCGCCTTTGAAGGAGACCGGACATGTGCATTCCAATGGCAACCGCCGCCCCCGCCGCCCCCGCGCGTACCTTGCCGCGCATCGGCGACAAGGCGCCTGACTTCACGGCCCAGACCACCCACGGCGAGATCAAGTTCTCCGACTGGCGCGAGGGCAAGTGGACCCTCCTCTTCTCGCACCCCGCCGATTTCACGCCCGTCTGCTCGACCGAACTCGTCGAGCTGGGGAAGCGCGTGCGCGAATTCGACCAGCGCGGCGTCAAGCTCGTCGGCATCTCGGTCGACAGCATCCACAGCCACCTCGCCTGGGTGCAGAACCTCAAGAGCATCCTGGACGTGCGGCTCCCCTTCCCCATGATCGCCGACTCGAACCGCGCCGTGAGCGAGCTCTACGGCATGATCCACCCCGGCGAGAGCGCCACGGTCACCGTGCGCGCGCTCTTCTTCATCGATCCCAAGGCGACGATCCGCGCGATCATCTACTACCCGCTCAACATCGGCCGCAGCGTCGACGAGATCATGCGCGTCGTGGACGCGCTCCAGACCGCCGACGGCAAGGGCGTGGCGTGCCCCGTGAACTGGAAGCCCGGCGACAAGGTCATCATCCCGCCGCCGAAGACGGAGAAGGACGTCGACGAGAGGCTCGCGATGCAGAACGTCGAGCGACTCGACTTCTACCTCACGAAGAAGACGCTCGCTTGAGGCGGGCCGCCCTCGCGGCCGTCCTCCTGGCGTCCACGCTCGCGGCGTGCGGCACCGCCTCCCCGACCGTCCTGCTCGTCCGGCACGCCGAGAAGGGACCCGGGCGCGACCCGGACCTGACCGGCGAAGGCCGCCGCCGCGCCCTGGCGCTCATCGAGATCTCCCGCCAGGCGAAAATCGAGGCGGCGTATCACACGCAATTCAGGCGCACCGCCCAGACCGCCGAGCCCTCGGCTACCCACCTGGGCATCCCCCTGATCCCGGTCGAGTACACGCCGGGCCAGGAGGCGGAGCACGCCGAGGCCCTGATCCGGGATATCGAGGAGCACTTCGCGGGAGGCACCGTTCTCATCGTCGGCCACACGACGACGATCCCCGCGATCCTGAAGAAACTGGGAGTGGAGACGCCGCGCGCCATCCCGGAAACCGAGTACGGGACGCTCTTCGTCGTCATCAACGGCCAGGTGCACGAACAGAAATTCGCGCCCTAGTGTCGCATCCAGATTGATTCCCACAGTTGTCACCCGGCCGGTTCGGATGCGACACCTGTTGGAAGTTCGGAGTTCGGAGTTCTGGGTTCTGAGTTCGTTCAGAGTGCTTCGTTCACCGTCCACTCCGAACCCGGAAC
>DASRJF010000190.1:0-7164 GCA_035649615.1 Planctomycetota bacterium
CCGGCCTTCACGATCTGCGCGACCCGGAAGAGGTGGGAATCCAGGAACACCTGGCCGTCCGCGGGCGCGAATCCAATGGTGCATCCGGCGGCCGAGAGCTCCTGCGCCGGATTGACCCGGATGCGGGTATCGGGGGCGAACACGAGGTCGGGCCGCAGCAGGACCGTCTCCTTGCGGGAGCCGAGGGCCTCCGCCCCGCGCCAAAGATCCGTGCTCCCGATGATCGCGAACTTCAGGGCGGGCCCTGAAGGAGGCGCTTCGCTTCCCTTCAGGGCGGGATCCTCGAACGGCTTCAGGATCTGCCGGAAGTGCAGGTAATCCCCGGGCGACCTGATCTCGACGAGCGCCCTCAGCTCGCCCTTGAGGAACTGGACGAGCGGCAGCGTGCGGTCGTCCGGCTTGCCTTCCTTCCGATCCTTCGCGCGCTTGGCGCCCTCCAGGGCGAGGCGGATCTGCTCCTTGACCCGGGTATTGGCTTCGAATTCGAACCTCAGGTACGCGGGCGACAGGACCGACATCTGGTCGCGGGCGACGCCGCGGGGCTTGAACGCCACGGCCTGGCCCGCGATCGGGCCCCCCGTGGGATGGAGCGCGAGCGTCGTGAATCCGGCGCGCACGACGGGACGGTACGCGTCCAGGGAGGGCGCGAGTTCCTCGAGGGCGAGATGGTCCGGGGCGTTGCCCGATCCCGACGCCGAGCCCCCGATGCGCGTCGCGGGATGCACGAGGCCCGGCATGAGGACGCGCCCCGCTCCGTCGATGACTTCCGCGTCCGCGGGCACGGCCGCGTCCGCCCCGACGGCTTCGATCTTGCCGTCCTTGATCACGACCGTGCCCGTGGCGATCTCCGGGCCGGCCGCGGTCAGGATCCGGACGCCCTTGATGACGAGGGGCTTGGCCGCGGGCTCCGCCGCCTGCGGAGTCAGCACCAGGAGCATTCCGAGAGCGAAGTTCATGGGCTTAGTAGCGCCGCCGTTCCGTGGCCGTGTCGTAGACCACCTTCCCGCCGATCATGACCCACGTCACGTGGTTCCGCGGATCGAGCGGATCGCCCGTGGTCAGGATCAGGTCCGCGTCCTTCCCCGGGTCGAGGCTCCCGAGCCGGTCGTCGATGAGGATGGCCTTCGCGGGTTCGATCGTGATGGCGCGGATCGCCGCACGGGGATCGAGGCCGTAGCGCACCGCCATCGTGCCCTGGAAGGCGAGGTCTTCCTGCGGGATGACCGAGGAGTCGGTGTTCAGCGACAGCCGCTTCACGCCGGCCTCGACGTATTGCGCCGGGATGCCCAGCATCCGGCCGTCGTCGGCGGGCACGCGGTAGTCGTAGATGCGGGGGCCGATGTTCGCCGGCAGGTCCCGTTTCGCGATCTCGGACGCCACCTTGTAGCCGCCGTACTCGCCGTGCGACACGATGCACGGCAGCCCGTACTCGTCGTGGAACATTCGCACGGTGCCCATGACGTCGCGGGGATCCGCCGTGTGGATGAGGACCGGGTACTTCCTCTGGAAGAGGCCCCTCATCAGCTCGACGTCCTCGCGCTTCTCGGGACGGATCTTGTTCAGCCCCTTCTCGTACGCGGTCCACGCGTCGTTGTAGTCCCGCGCCCGGTCCAGGAGCTTCCGGAGCGACCACCACATGCCCATGCGGCTGGCGCCGAGGTCTCCCCCCAGGCGCTCGGGATTCCACGCCTGCGCGACTTTCATCGACCCGGGGAACCGCACGATGAGGCTGTCGATCGTCTTCCCCCCGGCCGTGTGCATCAGCGTGCCGAACCCGCTCAGGTTCGTTCCGCTGCCGGGGATGTAGTTCACGGTCGTCACGCCCCCCGCGACGGCGACCCTGAGGTTCTCGTTGTCCGGGTCGATCGTGGGTCGCGTCGAGAGTTCCGGGTTCGTGGGATGGACCATGTCGTTGATGTCCCGCATCGACCCGCCGATGTGGCAGTGCAGGTCGATGAAACCGGGCATGGCCCAGCGCTCGCCGCCGTCAATGACGGTCGCCCCGGCGGGAATCTCCACCTCCGCCGCGCGGCCGATCTTCTCGATCTTCCCGTCGCGGACGAGGATGATCCCGCCGTCGATCACCTCGGGGCCCTTGTCCGACGCCGTGAGAATCTTGGCGGCCCGGATCGCGATGACGGTCGACGGCGCGGCCGGGGCCGCCTTCTCCTGCGCGCCGGACAACAACAGGGCCGCCCCCACACCGGCAAGCACGCCGCGAAAACGGGCCGCGCCCCGCCGCAGCACCGACAGGAATCCGCAGGCAGAAACGGCGCGAAGGAGGGTCATGGCTTGCTTTCGAATACGATCTTGCCGCTCGACACGACGTAGCGGATCCGGCTCGAGAGATCGAACGGGTCGCCCGTCGTCAGCACCACGTCGCCGTCGCGTCCCCGCTCGAGGCCGCCCAGCCGCGCGTCGAGTTTCAAGAGTCGCGCCGGATGGCTCGTCACCGCTTTCAGGGCTTCGGGCCCGTCGAGCCCGGAGCGCGCGGCATGCCCGACGATCAGCGGAAGGTGGCGCGTGCCGGAGAACGAACCGGACGAGAACGCCACGGGGACGCCCCCGGCGGCGAGCGCCTCCGCGAGATTTACCGTCGCCCCCCGCCGCTCCCGGGAGAAGTCGGGGCCGAAGATCGCGCCTGGGACGCGCGGCGCCGCGTAGTCGACGTCCTCCGGAGCCAGCAGGACCCAGTCGAGGCCGTTATCCTTCTCGAAGGCGCGCGCGGCGTTCTCGATGGACGACAGGTCGCGGGCGATGACCAGGACCGGGATCTCCTTCCGGAACACCTTGCGCCAGGGATCGAGGGCTTCCTCCTTGCGGGGCTCCTTCTTCTCCTCGGCCGCCGCCGCGGGCGCGGGCGCGGCCGAGGGCGGCGGCCGTTTCGCCTCGAAGGTCGCCGTCGTCCGGGATCCCTCGGCGTCGATCTCCATCCGTCCCTTCATGACGTCGTTCTCGGCGCGCCCGGTCAGCGTCACCTTGCCGCCGGGCGGCGCCAGGTCGAGTTTCAACTCGCCGTTCACGAACGTTCCCTTCGCCTCCGCCGTAACCGTGGTGGAAGGAAGCGGGACCGTGACGGTGCCCGTGACCTCGGCGCCGGCGAGCTTCAGTTCCAGCGTGACGTCGCCCTTCTTGGCCGGCTCCTTGATGTCGTACGTGCCCTTCCACGTACCGGTGATGGGATCGGGCTTGCCGGAAGGCGCCGCCGTCTTCGCGGCGTCCTTCGCCTCCTTCTGGGCGCGCTCGTAGGCCTCCCATTCGTCGTGGTACTTGCGGGCGCGGGAGATCTGGTCCTTGATGGCCGCGTACCCGGGTGAGCCGCCGGAGACCGACGTCTTGAGGGCCGCGACGTCGCGAAGGACCGTCGCCTTGTCGCCTCCCAGTTTCAGGAGCGAGCACACGCCGCTCTGCTCCGGAGCGAGGAGGACGGCGGTCACGCCCGCTTCGGCCGCTTCGCGGTACGCCGGGTCGTCGAGCCGGACCTGGCCCGACAGCGGCGTCACGGCCACCGACGGCGCGGATTCGCGGACGCGCCGCGCCCGCACGGCGCCTTCCGAGGCGTCCACGTGGAAGCCCAGGTAGGAGTGGATGTCGATCATCCCGGGCGACGCGGTCAGGCCGGCGGCCTCGATGATCTTCGCCTTGGGCGGGAGCGTCCTCTGGCGGCCCACGTAGGCGATCCGGCCGTCCTCGATGACGATGAGCCCCTCGGCGATCACGCCCTGCGAGACGGTAAGGATGCGCGCGCCGCGGATGGCCACGACCTCCGCCTTGTCGCCCGCGGGCTTCGCGCGCGAGGTGACGGCATACGTCTGGTCGTCCTCGGGGCGGCGTTCGAACACCCATTCGCCCGCGATCATCACGCGCTGCACGGTCGCGCCGGCCGCGAACGGCGGGCCGCTCAAGAAGACGAGGTCGGCGTCCTTCCCCTTCTCGATGCTTCCGACCCGGTCGGCCACTCCCAGGATTTCCGCGGGGGTCAGCGTCACCGACCGCAGGGCCGCGTCCGCGCCGAGTCCGGAGCGTCCCGCGTATGCCGCCATGAGCAGCGGATCCGGCGCGCCTTCGTCCGAGCTTTGCAGGGCGAACGTGACGCCCGCTGCGGACAGCAGCGATGGCAGCTCCGGATTACGGCGGAACTCCGCCACGGGGCGGCTCTCGTCCCCTTCCACCTGCCGGCCCGGCGACAGCGCCGAGCGGACCAACACCGGGATCTTGCGAAGCACGAGGAGGTCCGCGACCTGCTCGCTCTCCTCGCCGTCCACGAAGACCAGCTTGACGCCCGTCTCTTCCGCGAACCTCATGGCCTTGATCAGGTCGTCCGCGGCGCGGGCGGACATGACCAGCGGCCGCTTCGCGGCGAGCACTTCCTCGACCGCCTCCCGCGCGGCGCGCGGAAGATCCGATTTCGGGTCGCGGGCGTCCGCGAAGAGACGGCGCAGCTCCGCGAATTGTCCCATCCGGCTCGTCGGATACTGGCGCTTGACCGGACGGATCGGGTCGTCGGCCGAGGGAGGCAGCGGAGGCGTGTTGAGCCCCGGCGGGTTCTTCGAAACGTCGCCGAGCGACGACCTCAACCCCCACGAGCGACGGAGCACCCGGGCCTCGCGGCCCGAGCCCCCCGTTTTGACGATGGCGCACTGGCCCGAGACGAGGCGGCGCGTGCCCGGCGAAACGAGCGCGGAGGTCACTCCCGCGGAGAGCGCGCGGCGGTTGTCGCGGAAGAGGTCGACGCCGTCGATCGCGAGCACGTCGGGGGCCGCCGTCAGGTTGGAATCGGCGTTCGGATCCCCCTCGGGACGGGCCACGTCGATCAGGCCCGGGATCACGGTCTGCCGGGACGCGTCGATCACCTGCGCGCCGGCCGGCACATCGGGGCCGGGCCGCACGTCGGTGATGCGGCCGTTCTCGATCACGATCACGCCGTTCTCGATGGCGGCGCCGGATACGGTGAGGATGCGTCCGGCCCGGATGGCGATGACGCCTCCTGCAGGCTCCTGGGGGATCCCCAGGGCGAGAACGAAGGCGGCGAGGGCCAGCCGGGTCATCTATTTCTCCGCGCCCAGGATCCGCTTGAGTTTCGAGTCCTTCGAGCGATCGTAGACGGTCTTGCCCTCCACGAGCACCTGGTCCACCCACGTGCGCGCGTCGAGCGGGTCGCCGGTCAGCACCACCAGGTTCGCGTCGCGCCCCTTCTCGATCGACCCCACCCGCGCGTCGATGCCGAGGATTTCGGCCGGGGTTCGCGTCACGGCGCGGAGGGCGTCCGCCCGGGGAAGACCGTGGCGCACCGCCGCCGCCGCCTGGTACCAGAGGTACCCAGACCCGGTCCCTGATATCTCCGTCTGGAAGGCGTACTTCACGCCGGCCTTGGCGAAGATCGCCGGCAGCACGCGGAGGACTTCCTCGTGCTTCTCCTCGTCGGTCTCCCAGAAGATCATGTCGGCCGGCAGGATCACCTCGAGCTTCTCGCGCGCGATGTCGGCCGCGGCCTTCCACGTGTCGCGCCCCAGCACGAGTTTCATCTTGAACTTGTACTTCTTCGAGAGCTCGATGGCGCGCAGGACGTCCGAGGCCGTGGGACAGTAGACGAAGGCGGTCAGCTTCCCCTGGAGAAATTTCGCCATGACCTCGCGCTTGATCTCCATCTCCGGCGCCGGTCCCGTCGGGGTCCCGCCGGCGGCCGTCGGCACTTCCTTCCGCTTCTCCTCGTGCTCCTTGAGGTACTCGAGGACCTCGTCGAGCTCCCGCCGCAGCGCCGCGAGGTGCGCCATCCGGCTCATGCCCGCCCGGGGTTCCAGCGAGAGCTTGAGCGCATGGTTCTTCACGAGCGTCATCGATTCGGTGATCGACCCGACGGGCTTCAGCACGCATCCCTGCCCGCCGATCATGGTCCCGTTGCCGGGCGCCACGAACATCGTCGTGATCCCCTGCCGGAGAGCTTCCTCGAAATAGGGGTCGAGCGGGTTCACCGAGTCGAACGTGCTCACGAAGGGAACGCTCGGCACGTTTTCATTCGCGCGGTCGACGCCGCGGGACGTGTGCGTCTCGACGTACCCCGGGACCACCGTCTGCTTGGAGACGTCCAGGACCTTGGCGTCCCAGGGGATCTCGAGGCCCTTGCCGACCGACTCGATCTTCCCGTCGCGGATGAGGATGACGCCGTCGACGATTTCCTCGCCGGAGATCGTGATGATCTTCCCCGCCTTGACGGCGAGGATGTCGTCCTTCGGCCCCGAAGGAGAGGCTTCGCCACCCTTCAGGGCGGAGCCCGCGAGCACCAGGAACGCCAGGGCGAATCTCATAGACGACGCCTCCCTACTTCGATTCCCGTTCATAGGCCGTACGCCCGTTCACGACGACCCGTTCCACACGCGAGGTCACCTCGAGCGGGTCGCCCGTCAGGACCGTGAAGTCCGCGTCCTTGCCCTTTTCGAGGCTGCCGACGCGGTCCGCGACGCCGAGGATTTCCGCCGGCGTCAACGTGATGGCCCGCAACGCCTGTTCCCGCGTCGCCCCGTAGCGCACCGCGAACGCCGCCATCGAGAGAAGCGACTCGTCCTCGCCGGCTCCCCCGGTGAGGAGCGCCGTCGGAATCCCGGCTTTGACCAGCGCCGCAAAGGTCCCGTACCGGAGCTCGCTTCCATCGTTGGCCAACACGCGGCCCGCCTGGAACGTCGGCCGGAGCGCGACCGCCACCTTCCGCTTCGCGAGGAGCTCGATATGGCGGTAGGACTCCTCGGCCTCTTCGAAAGTGATCGACAGGTTGAACTCCTCCGCCAGCCGGAGCGCCGACTCGATGTCGAACGCCCGGCTCGCGGCGATACGGACCGGGAGCTTGCGTTCGAGCGCGCGGGCGAGGATCTCGCGCGCCGGATCGAGCTTGGGGGGCCGGTCGGCGTCGTACCGGGCGGCGTCCAGGAACGCCTTGCGGAATTCCCACGTGACGCCCATGCGCGTCGTCGGCCGCCGGGCGTACACATCCAGCGGAGGCGAGCCTCGGGGAGAATAGTTGCCCGCGGAGGGTCCCGATCCCACCGTGGCCTTCAGCGCCGCTTCCTCCCGAACGATCATTTCCTTGAGCGTGGCGCCGCGCGTCTTCAGGACGGAGGCCAGGCCGCCGATCACGTTCCGGTTCCCGGGACCCACGAAGGCCGTGGTCAC
>DASRJF010000191.1:0-9272 GCA_035649615.1 Planctomycetota bacterium
CTCATCGACTTCGGCGGCGCAGAGGTCGCCGGGGTTGGGGCCGGGCGCCCCGAAGTCGATCCAATAGTAGATGCGCCTCGACTCCGCCTTCCAGTACGTGTCGGGCCAGCGGGGCTTCGTGCGCCGGAGATGCGGACCCGGGTCGGCGACCACGCCGACGCGGTGTCTCAGGTCTTCCCTGGCGTAGTCGGCCGCGATCTGCACGCGTTCGCCCAGCTTGTACTTCGGGCCGGTCATTTCACCGTTTCCGGACTCGGCGCTTCCACGTTGAAGTATCGCGCCTGTGAATGGTGGAACACGAGCGCGCTGACGCTCGCCTCCGGATCCATCATGTGTCCCTCGGTGAGCTTCACGCCGATCGCTTCCGGCTTCAACAACCGCCACAGCTTCTCCTGGTCCGCCAGGTCCGGACACGCGGGATAGCCGAAGCTGACGCGGATCCCCTGGTAGCGCGCCTTGAGCCGCTCCGCCATCGTCATGGTCGGCGGATCGGCAATGCCCCACTGCTCGCGCAGGTCCCGGTGCAGCTTCTCCGCGAACGCCTCCGCCGACTCGATCGCGAGCGACTGCAGTGTGTGCGACAGGACGTATTCGCCGCGGTCCTTCAAGTCGGTCGCCCGCGCGCGTACTCCCTCGCCGCACGTCGTCACGAACATCGAGACGTAGTCGCGCTCCGGACCCTCGGGGCGCGCGAAGTCCGAGAGGCACAACCCATCCGGTCCCGGTTGGCGCGGGAACGTGAACCGCTCAACTTCCTGCAGCCCGAACTCGTCGTAGAGCACGAGGTCGTTTCCTTCGGACGAGGCGGGGAAGAACTGGTACACGCCCCGGGCCTTGAGCCATCCGTCCTCGATCGCGCGGCGCTGGACGTCGCGCACGATCCGCTCGACTTCCTTCAGCTTCGGGTCGCCCTCCGCCGTGAGCCGCTCCACCGAGCCTTTCAAGCCGAGGTGCTTCGAGTAGAGCATCTGGAGATTCAGGTACGGCCAGAGCGCCGCGAGGTCGGGCCCGTCGACGACATGGCGGCGCAGGTCGGCCGGACGGCGGATCGGTTCGTCGGCCGAGATCTTCCGCGACCGGACCGGCTCCGCCGCGAGCACCGTCGCGACCGCCGCGGGCGCGATCGCGCCCAGGCGCGACGCCTCGGCCTGGACCGATTCCTCGAGCCGCGGCCGGCGCGCCGGATCGACGAGCTGGTTCGCGATGTCGAGCCCGCTCATCGCGTCCTTCGCGTACACGACGGTCGAGCCGTACGCGGGCCGGATGCGCGTGTACGCGAACTTCTTCGTGAGCGCCGCGCCGCCCACGACGACGGGCACGTCCAGTCCCGCGTCCCGGAAATCCTCCGCCGTCGCCACCATCTGCTGGGCCGATTTCACGAGCAGGCCCGACAGTCCGATGAAATCGGGCCTGTGCTTCCGGAATTCCTCGATCAGCGTCTCCGGGGCGACCTTGATGCCGAGATTCACCACCTGGTAGCCGTTGTTCGCGAGGATGATCTCGACCAGGTTCTTCCCGATGTCGTGCACGTCGCCTTTCACCGTCGCGAGGAGCACCTTGCCGCGCGTCGACGACGAGTCCTTCTCCATGAACTTCTCGAGATGCGTCACCGCCGCCTTCATCGCCTCGGCGCTCTGGAGGACTTCCGCGACGATCAGCTCGTTCGCGTTGAAGAGCCGCCCGACCTCGTCCATGCCCTTCATGAGCGGGCCGTTGATGATGTCGAGCGGCGGCGCCTCCTTCAGCTTGAGGTCGAGGTCGGCGACGAGCCCGTCCTTCGATCCGTCGACGATGTAGCGCGCCAGCCGCTCGTCGAGCGGGAGCTTCTCCTTGGCGGGGCCGGTGTCGATCTTCTTCCCGCGGAAATGGTCGGTAAACCGGGCGATCGGATCCTCGCCGCGGTTGAAGAGGAGGTCGTCGCAGAGCCTCTTCTCCTCCTCGGGGATCGACGCGTAGCGCACGAGCTTCTCGGAGCTGACAATCGCGAGGTCGAGCCCCGCGCGACTCGCGTGGTAGAGGTAGACCGCGTTGAGGATCTCGCGGCCCGCCGCGGGGACGCCGAACGAGACGTTCGAGATCCCGAGGATCGTCCGCGTCCGCGGCCACCGTCGCTTCAGCTCGTGGATCGCGTCGATCGTGTGCTTCGCCGACCCGATGTAGTTCTTGTCGCCGGAAGCGCACGGGAAGACGAGCGGGTCCCACAGGATGTCCTCCGGGGCCACGCCGTAGTTCTCCGTGAGGAGCCCGTAGCTCCGTTCCGCGATCGCGACCTTCCGTTCGGTCGTGACGCCCTGGCCCTTTTCGTCGATGCAGCCGACGACAAGCGCCGCGCCGTACGCCTTCGCGAGCGGCACGACCTTCTGGAAGCGGTCCTCCCCGTCCTCGAGGTTGATCGAGTTGATGATCGATTTCCCCTGGCACCACGTGAGCGCCACCTCGAGGACGCTCGCGTCGGTGGAATCGAGCATGAGCGGCGCCTTGACCCGGCGGATGAGCTTCTCGAGGAACTTCACCATGTCCACCGTCTCGTCGCGGTCGGGGTCCTGCAGGCAGACGTCGAGGATCTGCGCGCCGCTCAAGACCTGCTTGCGGCCGATCTCGGCGGCCGGTTCGAACTCGCCCGCGGCGATCAGCTTCTTGAACTTGCGGCTTCCGAGCACGTTCGTGCGCTCGCCGACGATGACGGGCCGGCTGTCCTCGGCCACCGCCACGTAGTCGATGCCGCTGAAGTGGGTGCGGCGGCGCGACGCCGGGACGCGCGGCTTTCCCGAGCGCGCGAGCTTCGCGAACTCCCGGATGTACTCGGGCGTGGTCCCGCAGCATCCGCCGACCGCGTTGATCCACCCGTGCTCGACGAACCGGGCCAGCTCGGCGGCCATCATCGCGGGCTTCTCGTCGTACTCGCCTTCGGTATTGGGCAGGCCCGCGTTCGGATAGCACGTCACCGGGACCGGCGCGAGCGCGGCCAGCGTCCGCAGGTGGTCGGACATGAAGCGGGGGCCCGTGGCGCAGTTGAGCCCGATCGACAGGAGCCCGCCATGCTCCAGCGCGGCCCACAGGGCCTCGACGCCCTGTCCCGCGAGCATCGTGCCCGTGGCTTCGATCGTCGCGGAGACGCTGACGGGAACTTCGAGTCCGGTCTCGGCGAACGCGCGCCGGATCCCGAGGAGGCCCGCCTTCACGTTGCGGGTGTCCTGGGCCGTTTCGAGCAGGAGCAGGTCGGCGCCGCCGTCGAGGAGTCCGACCGCCTGGAGCCGGTAGCCGTCGATGAGCTGCTCGAACGTGACGCCGCCCGTGACCGTGATCGCGCGGGTGGTGGGTCCCATCGAGCCGGCGACGAAGCGGTCGGGTCCGGCCTTCGCGGCGGAGGCGCGGGCCAGGCGCGCGGCGGCGCGGTTGATCTCGACGGACTTGTCCGCGAGTCCGTACTCGCCCAGGACCAGGGGCGTCGCGCCGAACGTGTCGGTCTCGACGATGTCCGACCCGGCGGCGAAGTAGGCGTCGTGGATCGCGGAGATGACGTCGGGCCGCGTGAGGACGAGGTTCTCGTTGCACCCGTCGAGGGCGGGCCCCCCGAAGTCGGCGGCCTCGAGCTGGCGCCGCTGGATCATCGTGCCCATCGCCCCGTCAAGACAGAGAATCTTCTCCTTGAAGATCTCCGCGAGACGAAGGCCCCTCTCGTTCATGGGGACGAATCTCGATTCTTGATTCTTGATTCTCGATTCCTTCCGGACTTTGGAACCCGGCCGTCGGCGATCAACACTTTGAACGGGTCGTCCCGTTTCCCGTCCCCGCGACGGATCCGGACCCGCTCGAAGCCGGCGCGCTGGAGGAGCTCCTTCAGCTCGGCGGGGGGGAATCCGAGGCGGGTGTGGCCCAGCCGTTCCCGCGCCCACTTCTCCTTGTGCCGGACGAGGTCGAGGACGAGCACGCGGCCGCCGGGGGCCAGGATGCGCCGCGCCTCGGAGAGGCCGGCCGCGGGATCCTCGAGGCAGTGGAGCAGCTGGGAGAGCACCGCGAGATCGACCGTGCCGTCGGCCAGGGGCAGGCGCTCGACGTCGCCCTCCCGCCAGCGGATGTTGCCGACGCCGCGCCGCTTCGAGCGGCCGCGCGCGCGGCGGATCGCGACGGGATCCCGGTCGACGCCGACGACCCAGTCGGCCCACGGGGCGATCTCGAGGGCGAGCTGGCCCGTGCCGCAGCCGAGGTCGGCCACGCGGAGCTTCGGCAGGAGGAACGAGAGGGCGCGCGCCCACGCGGCCCACGACCGGCCGGGCACCAGGCGCCCGTCGGGCGGGGCGGGGCGCTTCTCGGCCCGGGCCCGCAGCACTTCCTTCATCCGCGCCTCGTCGTCGCGGAACCGCCCCGCGTCGGCGAGCTCCCCGAGGACGCGCCCGACGGCCCCGTTGAAGGCGTCCGCGCGCGAGCGGTAGAAGGTCCACGGGCCGTCCCGATCCTCGTCGATGAGCCCGCCCGACCGCAGGAGGCGCAGGTGGCGCGACACGCCGGACTGCGCGATCCCGAGGATCGCCACGAGCTCGCTGACGTTCAGCCGCTCGCGCCCCAGGACGTGGAGCATCCGCAGGCGCGCCGCGTCGCCCAGCAGGCGGAACAGGGCGGGGTAATCAACCATATCTATATATGTGCATATGTGGATGGACATTGTCAATGGTAAGACTTCCGGCTGAAGACTCCAGGTGTCAGAAAGAAGGAGCGGAGCGGGGCGCCGGAGCGTCAGAATAGACGGCAACGGAGGTCCCCATGGCGGCACTCGCGGCGGCGATCGTCCTGTTCGCGCAGGCCCAGGCGGTCGACGAGAAGAAGATCCAGGAGCTCGTCGAGAAATGCGGCTCCGACGAGATCGAGGCGCGCGAGACCGCCACGCGCGATCTCTTCGCGATGGGCGAGGCGGCGCTCCCGCTCCTGGAGAAGGCGGCGGCCGCGGCCCGGGGCGAGACGAAGGCGCGCCTCGAGAAGGTGGTCGCCGACCTGACGCTTCCCGCCCGCTGGGTGAAGGACGCCGTCGAGGGCGACTGGAACCAGGTCTACCAGAAGCTCGACCAGGCCATCCGCACCAAGGAGCTCGACCGCCCGCAGTTGACCCGCGTCCTCGGCGCCCTCCTCCTGAACGAAGCGGTCACCCCGGAACAGCGGCAAAATGTCCTCCAGCTGGTGACGAATCATCGCGTCCGCGAGATCTGGCCCTCGGTCGTCCAGTTGATGATCCGCGAGGAAACGATGTACGAGAATTACGGGTCCTATCTCCAGCGCCTGCGGCCGCCCAAGGAGGCGGCGGGTCCCCTGCTCAAGGCGATCCCGAAACTCCAGAACTCCAACTCCGCGTACCAGCTCCTCGAGCTCGCCCGCTCGCTGAAGCCCGAGCGCGCCGCCGTCGAGGAGTGCTTCACGGCGATCTTCGAGGGCGACGACGCGAACCTGAAGAACAACGTTTCCGGCCTGATCCAGCAGGGCCGTTTCGTCGTCGCCTTCCCGACGATGCTCAAGTGGTGGCGCGACTTTCCGGCGATGAGGAGCTATCCCCTGCGGGAGTCGCTCCTGCGGACGCCCCCGGGCGACGCCGTCGGCGACGTCGTGAACCTCCTGAAGTCCCCGCAGCCCGAGGACGCGGCGATGGCGGTCGAGTACATCGGGCGGCAGCGGGTCCTGGGCGCCGCGGCCGCGCTCGCGGGGGCGATGGAGGCAAGGCCGGAACTGAAGCCGCAGATCCTGCAGGCCTTCCGGTCGTTGCGCGCCGACGACGAGATCCGGAAGTGGATCGCGGGACCCGGGTCTCCCGGCCGGCGGGCGGCCATCGCCCTGGCGGCGGAACTCGGCATGACGTCCGCCGCTCCCGAGATCGCGCGCGCCATCTCCGACGAGGACCCGGCGGTGCGGCGCGAAGCCGTCTCCGCCGCCGGCCAGCTGAGGATCCCGGAGGCCGCCGACAGGCTCGAATCGCTCCTGAAGGACGGTGACGGCGGCGTGCGCCGCGCGGCCCTGGTGTCGCTGGCCCAGCTTCTCAGGAAGGACGCGACGAAGATCGTGCTGGCGCACCTGCGCTCGAACGACCCCGACCTCCTGGCCGCGGCCGTCGAGTCGCTCCCGAACGTGGACTCCGAGCAGGCGCTGGCGGCGCTGACGACGGACGAGGCCCTGGGTCGCCCGATGACGCGCCACGCGCTCGCGGTCCTGATCGTGAGGGGAGGCGCCGCGACCCTGCACCGCGTCATGGCGAGAGTGAGCGGGAAACTGTCGGCGGACGACTTGCACGCGGAAATCCGGCTGGTCCAGGCCGTTCCCGGACGCTAACCCTTCGGGGCCGGCTTCCAGGGAACGCCGAGCCACGAGCGGTGGATCGCTTTCTGGAGATCCGTCGCCTTGACGAGGGGGACGATTTTCAAGACCGTCGCGTCGCGCGAGCCCGGGACGATCGCGATCTCTCGAAGGGCTCCCGCCCGGAGCACTTCGAGCTCGCATCGCCGGCCCGGCGACAGGCCGTCCATCCGCTTCTCCCAGGACTCCGGATCCACGCGCGTCCCGTCGATCGCGATGATCTCGTCGCGCGCGCAAAGGCCCGCGCTCTCGGCCGGCGAGCCCGACCTCACCGTCGAGACGGCGAGGTGGTCGCCCGAGCGCTGGACGACGGCGCCGATCCACGGCCGCCGCGCGACGGGCTTCTCCCCTTCTTCCTTCTTGGGCTCGCGCTTGAACCCCAGTCCCGCCAGGGCGAGGAACTTTCCGAGATCGAGCTCGCGAGTTCCGTCGATGTAATCGCGCCAGAACGCGGCGAGCGATCCGCCCGCCACCTCTTCGCAGGTTCTCCGGTACTCCGACTCGGGGAATCCCGCGCCCTCCTGCGTGACGCGCTTGAACAGCCGCCGCAGGACGTCGTCGAGCGACCGGCGGTTGCGCGTCCGGCTTCGGATCTCGAGGTCGAGCGCCAAGCCGACGAACTCGCCCTTCTCATAGTAGGAGACCGTGGCGTTCGGAGAGTGCTCGTTCGGCTGGTAGTACTTGGTCCACGCGTCGAAGCTCGACGCCGCCAGGCTGTGGAGCCGCCGCCCCGGCTTCTCGAGGAACGCCGCCCAGCGTTTCGCGGTCTTGGAGAGGTAGCGCGCGGGCGTCGCCAGTTTGGCGCGGACGAGGAAGAGGCCGTCGTAGTACGACGTGATCCCCTCCATCGCCCAGAGGAGCGTCGTGTGAACCTCGCGCTCGTAATCGAACGGGCCGAGCGCCGCGGGGCGGATCCGCTTCACGTTCCAGAGGTGGAAGTACTCGTGCGCGACGAGCTCCAGGAAGTTCTCGTAGTCCTCGCGGGCCCGGAAGCCGGTCGACGAGAACTCGAGGCTCGTCGAGTTCCGGTGCTCGAGCCCGCCGTAGGTGCCGGGCGCCGTGTGGAGGAGAAACGTGTAGTCGCGATAGGGCAGGCCGCCGAAGAGCCGCGCCTCGGCCTCGACAATCCTGGCGATGTCCCGGGTCACGCGGTCGAGCGGGCGGTTGACGCGGCCGTGGAGCGCGAGCCGGTGCTCGATCCCCCGGGTGCGCCACGTCTTCCATTCGAAGCGGCCCGCCTCGACGGGACAATCCGCGAGCTCGTCGTAATCCGCGGCGGCGAACCGGCGGGGTCCCGTCTGCTTCAGGCCGGTGGCGATCTTCCAGCCCGCCGGAATCCGGAGGTCGAGGGTAACCGGCCGCTCCTTGGCGCCGCTTGCGTACATGAAGACGGCGGCTCCGTTGAGGTAGCCATGATCGGTGTCGAGGTGGGCGCCGCGCGCGTTCATTTCGAACGCATAGACGCGATAGGTGACGCGAGCCCGCTCCGCGCCGCCCGTCATGACGCGCCAGGTGTTCTTGTCGACGCGGGTCCACGCGAGGCGGCCCGCCGAAAACTCCTGCACGTGGCGCGCGTAATCGCGGATCTTGTACGAGCCGGGCGTCCACGCGGGCATCACGAGCTCGAACGACGACCCGGCGATCCCCGTCACGTCGATCGCGACGTCGATCAGGTGAGTCCTAGGGCGGTGGAGCGAAACCGAATAGGCAACGGTGGGCATGGGGTGAAACTATAACAGGCTCGCCGGGGGACGGGACTTTTTCAGAAGTCGATTGAAGATTCTTCCATGGGGGCGGGTATTCCGGATATGCGCCGGAAGTAACCAGCGCCCGACTTCACCTTCCAATCAGTCGTTCACGTCATTTCTTCTTGCAGGAGGTGAACCATGGAGCGTGGAACAAGAACCCGGATCCTGGCCCTCGCGCTGGTGCTCGCCCCGGTCCTCGGATGCGGCGGGGAGGGCGGCGGCTCAAGCGGCGGGCTCTTCATCTCGTCCAACCTGCCCGCGGTGCAGTCCTTCCTGGACGATTTCTCGGGCGACTTCCCCGGCGGCAACTGGATCATCAAGGAGGGGAATCCCGCGGTCGATCCCGACCAGGGCAACCCGTCGCCCGGACTGGCGATGCAGGCCGGCGACCGGGACGACCGGGTCCGCGGCGCCTTCGTCTTTTCCACGGCGGGTCCGCTGACGGCGTCGGTCGACCTCGGAGTCCCCGGCTTCATGGCGGGACAGCCCGGCCGCGCCGGGGTGGAAATCGAAGCGGACTCCGACGGTCCGGAAGCCTCGTTCGAGATCCGCCTCGAGGACGGGGTGATCGAGTTCGAAATCCTGGGGGCGGAGACGGACGTCGCCCTCGCCGGGGACGCCGACTTCCACACGCTCACGTTCGACATCGCCGCGGACCAGACGGCGACATGGTCGATGGACGGTACCATCGTCATGACCGTGCCCGATTTTCCCGTCGTCCTCGCGCAGATCGACCTGCGGGCGCACAACCCGTCTCCCGCGGTCTTCGTGTTCGACAACGTGAGCATCGAGGCGCAGGAGGCCGCGGCGGACGACCGGAACCCGGACGACGCGCCGCCGGTCGCCGTGGAAGAATTCTCCGACGACTTCGCCGGCGACTTCCCGGGCGACGCTTGGATCGTCGAGGACGGGGCTCCCGCGATCGACGGCGATCGTGGAAACCCCGCGCCGTCGCTCGCGCTGGGCCCGGCGAACGACAACATCAAGTTCCGGAGCGCCTTCACGTTCTCGAGCGCGGATCCGCTGACGCTGTCGTTCGACCTGGCGACGCCCGACCTGCCGACGGATCCGTCGGACCGTTTCAGGTTCGAGCTCGAGCGGGACAGCATGGGCGGGTGTGAAGCATCGCTGGAGATCCGGCTGGAGGACGGTCGGATCCGGCTGGAGATCCTGGGCTCGCAGGCGGAGATC
>DASRJF010000192.1:0-4770 GCA_035649615.1 Planctomycetota bacterium
TGGGCTCGCGGAGTTCTACGCATCGACCGGTCGACGCGAAGAGGCCGTCGCGGTGTTCCTCGAGATCCAGGGGCTCGCCCTCGCCCACTGGCGCGGGGCCCAGCTGATGTTCGAGATGGGCCGCCACGCCGAGGCGATGAGCTGGGCAGAACTCGGCGCGCTGCGGTATCCCAACGACGGGCGCCTCCGGACGATCCTGGGCCGGATCCTGCACGCCCGCCTCGATCACTTCGGGGAGCGCGTCCAGCTGGAGAAGGCCGTCCAGCTCGCCCCCGAGGACGCGGAAGCGAAGAAGCTCCTCGCGGAGTGCGTGGCGGAAATGAAGCGCGACTAGGACAGCTCCGGGCTCGAATTTAGTGTCGCATCAAGATTGATTCCCGCGGTTCTCCCCCGGCCGGTTCGGATGCGACATCTGTCGGAAGTTCGGAGTTCGGAGTTCTGGGTGCTGAGTTCGTTCGGAGTTCTTCGTTCACCGTCCACTCCGAACCCGGAACTTCGAACGAACGCTGAACGCAGCACTCAGAACGTTGAACTTCCAGTCAGCCGTCTCGAACTGCGGGTCCACAGGTTACGTCTCAACCGTCAGAATCAACTTCGACGCAACACTATGCCTTTTCCAACAACTGTTCCGCGGCGATCGCCCACCCTTCCGGTCCCGGCCGGTCAATGAGCCGCAGCCGGGGCACCCCGCTCACGAGATCCGGATCGTGCCGGCCTTCCCGCGTCTTCACCGCGAACGCCACGGCGGCCGCCTTCAGCATCGGCAGGTCGTTCGCCGAGTCGCCGATCGCCGCCGCGCGCCGCGTGCGCCAGCGGCTCATGACCGCCTTCAACGCTTTTCCCTTGTCGCCAGGTCCGTGCAGGTGGAAGAAGCGCCCGCCGCGGGTCATGGTCAGACCCAGTTTCCCCGCCTCGAGCGCGAGCTGCGGCGCCAGCTCCTGGGCCGACGCCAAGATCGTGAAGGGAATATCGAATTCCCGCCGCCGCGCGCGCGACGCTTCGTCGATCGACAGCCGCGTCTCGGCCGAGAGCTCCGCGTCGGACATCTCGTGGAACGACCTCAAGGCCCCGCCCGCGCGCTCTTTCAGGAGGACGTAGGCGCGCAACAGCTTCGACGCGGAAACCCCGAGCGGCCGCGTCTTCCCGTCCGCCTCGACGATCGCACCGCCGTTCTCGACGATGGACGGCCCGTCGAGCCCGAGGTTCTTCAGGATCGGCCGCATCTCCGCGCGGGTCTTCGACGTGCAGGCCACGACGGGGATGTCCGCCTTGCGCAGAGCCGCGAGGGCGGGACGCGCGGGCTCGAACGAGTACGTGTCCGCGTCGAGCAGCGTCCCGTCGAGATCCGTGAACAGGACCCAGCGCCCCTTCTTCAAGCCGGGTTCCACTTCTCGATGAGGTACGGCTTCAGCTCCTCGAACCGGAGCGCCTGCGCGTCGAAGATCTTCTCGGCGTCCGCCGTCGAGAGATCGCGGGACTGGTTGACGAACCCCGCGACCCGGCCCAGGTAGATCGGCACGAGCATGTCGACGAGCTGGTCGCGGTCCCCCTGCCAGCGCGGGTAGGCGACGGCGAAGTCGTACACGGTCGTGACCCACAAATCGACGGGGAACTCGAGCTTCGCCGGCTCCTGCTTCGCGACGGCCGTCAGCTCCTCGAATTTCTTCGCCCCGAGGATCTGCTTCCACACCGCCCCGAAGTGCTCGAGGCCGAGGAGGAACCGCGCCCGAAGGTTGTCGACCGAGATTTCCACGGGTTCGGGCTCGACGGTCGGGATGTCGCCGAGGAGCGGGACCGGCTCGCTCCGGGTGAGCCCCTTCCAGTGCGCCTCGTGGTTCTTCATCATGCGGAACATCGTGCCGACGACCTGGCGGAACATCGGGCCGAGCGAGGCCGCGGGGTCCTTGGGGTCGTGGATCTTCGCGCCGAGGGGCGTCTCGGCGATCTTGAAGCCGCCGACGATCGCCTGCGTGGTCATCCAGATGTCGACGCCGAACCGCGCGATGTCGGTCTCCCACACGTCCTCTTTCGTCAGCCCCTGGAGGAGCTTGGGAGAGAGGCCGAAGTCGCCGCCGATGGGCTGCTTCAGGCGGCGGCCATACAGGGACTGCGTGAGGGCGCGCGCGACGTTGTTCGTGATCGTCGCGTCGTACTTGTGCCGGATGTAGAAGGGGCTGACGAAGTCGATCCCCTGGTTGAGGATCGGCGAGGCGAGGGACTTCACCCACTCGGGCGTGACGCTCCGGAGATCGCTGTCCATGACGACGCACGCCTTCGCCTCGAGGACGAGCGCGGCCTCGAAGATGCAGCGGAGGCTCGTCCCTTTCCCGGGGACGCCCCGGTAGATCGTGACGAGTTTGTCGACGCCGCGCGACAGCTTCGTTTTCTGGGCCACTTCGCGCGTGTAGTCGGTCGACCCGCCGTCCGAGACGATGAGGATCAGCGCCTTGCCCGAGAAATGGCGGCTCATCCCCTCGGCGGCCGCCTTCATGACGTGGGTGATCGTCCGCTCGCTGTTGAAGCAGGGAATGCCGACGACGACGTCGGCCCAGCCGATCTCGCTCAGCCGCTGCCGAGCCCATTCCCGCAGTGCCGTGTCTAGCATTGGTAGTGGAATCCGGAATGAGGAATCAGGAATTAGGAATGGAATCTGGAATCAGGAAAATCACTCCCCGGTCCCCGGGGAACGACGGATAGGGAATCGATTCTCGAATCGGGCCATTCATTCCATATTCCTCATTCCATTCCCTATTCCCCATTCCCGATTCCTCATTCCCTCGTCTTGGGCTACTTGTTGTCTTCGTCCACCGCGCCCTTGAGGCGATCGAGGAAGTCCGGGAACGCGGCCGTCACGCGCGACCAGTTCGAGATGAGGGACGTGCCCAGCGGATCCTGGAGGAATTCCTTCACGGCCTGCTCGATGACCTTCGCGAACGTCTCGACGGCGGTGCCCTCCTGGTGGCGGTCGAAGACGAGGCCGTTCAGCGCCGCGTCGTCCGCGTATTTCTTGATCGTGTCCTGCGCCGTGCGGAGGTACGAGACCCGGAGGCTGCGGATGAAGGAGTCCGAGATGACGACGCCTTCGGAGGCGAGCGTCCGCAGGAGCGACTTCGTGATGTCGAGGGACATCCGGGACAGGCCCGTCGTCGGGTCTTCCGGAGAGAGCACCTGGTGCTTGTGGTCGTACACGTCGCAGATCTCCACCTCGCAGATCCGTCGCGTGGCGCAGTTCCGGAAGACCTCGCCGAGGAAGCCGATCTCGAGGCCCCAGTCGCTCGGGATCCGCACGTTGCGCGCGAGGTCGGCGGAGAGCGCGAACTCCCCCGCCAGCGGATAGCGGAAGCTGTCGAGGAACGCGAGGAACGGGTGGTACCCGACCATCTTCAGGAGCGTCCGCAGGAGCGGCGACACGAAGAGCCGGGTGACGCGCCCGTGGAAGCGGTCCGTGATGCGCGCGTAATACCCCTTCGCGTATTCGTAGGCCATGCCGGGGTTGACGACGGGATAGCAGAGGCGCGCCACCATCTCGCGCGAGTAGGTCAGGATGTCGCAATCGTGGAGCGCGATCGCCTTCGACTTCTCGTCGGCGAGGATGAAGCCGAAGCACATCCAGACGTTGCGCCCCTTCCCCGGCGGCCCCGCGCTGATGCCGTTCGCCGAGAGCTGGTCATAGAGCTTCGTCAGGGCGGGCCCGTCGTTCCAGACGATCCGCTTCTCCTGGGGAAGGTCCGCGAAGAACTCGCGCGCCTTGCGGAACTGCTCCGGGTCGGCCCGGTCGAGCCCCACGACGATCTGGCGGAGGTACTTGACCTTCTTCAGCTCCTCCACGATCTTCGGCATCGCCGGGCCTTCGAGCTCGGAGTACAGGCACGGCAGGATGAGCGCCATGGGCGTCGCGCGCGAGAAGCGCTTGAGCTCCGCCTCCATCCGGTCCACGTTGTTGGACGTGAACCGGTGCAGGGTCGAGATGACCCCGGTCTGGTAGAAATCGCCCATGGGACCTCGATGATAGATTGTGCGGACGCATAACGCATCACGCATTACGCATCACGGGTTCTTCTAACAAGCTGGATGACTCAACCCCGTCCTGCGTTATGCGATATGCGTAATGCGGAATACGTTATGCGTTAGGCGCGAGGCGTCGACTTGTGGTAATTAATCCGATATGACCCGACTCCTGATCCTGGTCGCGCTGCTTCTCCAGGAACCGGCGCGCGAGAAGTTCGAGCTCCGCGTCCGCCCCGTGCAGGGCGACCGGATCGAGACCTTCGATTCCTGGACCCACACGTTCCGCGGCTCGCTCGGCGACGAGCCGCTCCGCTTCTCCACCCGCGGCGGACGGCGCCTCATCGTCGACCTGTCGCGGGTCGAGGACGGCCGGCTGACCCGCAAGTCCGTGGAGGTCGCCGATTCCTACATCGAGACCCAGGACGTCAAGACCGGCAAGTACGTCCGCAAGGACGACGCGGTCCACGGGCGGAAGGTGACGATCGAACTTCGAGACGGGCGCGAGGTGCGCACGGGCGCCGAGGGGGTTCCCGAGGCGGAGCAGAAGACGCTCTCGATGGACGATCCGCTCACGCGCCTCTTCCCCGACAAGGCCGTGGCGATCGGGGAGTCGTGGGATCTCCAGGGGGACGAGCTGAAGAAGGTCTTCGTCAACGGCGACTTCACCGAGGGCCGGATCGTCGTATCTCTCCGGGATGTGAAGGAGATCGACGGGCGCCGCTGCGCCCTCCTGATGACGAAGTACGACGTGAAGAGCGCCGC
>DASRJF010000193.1:0-6008 GCA_035649615.1 Planctomycetota bacterium
TAGGCCGCCACGAGCTTGGGGTTTACTTCGATCGCCTTCGTGTAGTCCGCGATCGCCTCGCCGTGGCGGCCCATCCGCGCCTTCACCCATCCGCGACTCGAGTACGCGGCGGCATCGTTTCGATCCAGTTCGATAGCCTTCGTCATGTCCTCCAGGGCCGGCTCGAGGAGTCCTTGTGCGTGCTTGGCGATCCCGCGCCACCGGAAGCCGGCCGCCTTGGGCACACGAAGGAGCGACTGATCAAGAGCCGACACCGCTCCTGGAAAGTCGCTGGATAAATACCGATTGATCCCGGCCAGCCTGAAGCCGTGGGCATCCCAGCTTTCGAGTTTCGCGTAGGCCTCGAACGCCTCCGCCGCACGCGAGTGCTCCGAGCGGCCCATCGACTCGAGTCCTTCCAGGAAACTCGCCTGGGCCGGCGAACCGCGACCGCTGGCCAGCAACCGTTTCGCCTCCTCGCGGAGCCCGCGCTGTTCCGGCGATTCGGGCGCGAGCTTTTCGAAGGTGAGTTTTTCCTTACCGCCGTGGGGGGCGCTGGTATTGCGAAATCCCGGCGTGCCGCGCGATTCCCGGTACTTTGACAGGAGCAGTTTCGCCAGTTCCAGCCGCGCCTCCCCATCGGCCGGGTCGAGCTCGTGCGCCCGCCTCGCCGCCTTGAGCGCGTCGTCGTCTCGCGCCTCCAGCTGCAGGCACCGGCTCTTCATCACCAGCGACGGCGCGTCCTCCTTGACGGCGATGGCCCGATCAAACGCCTCACGCGCCGCCCGCGCGCGCCGACGGATCCCCTCCGGATCCACTCCCGCCATCGCGAGCCCCCGCGCTTCCGCCCAGGATTTCATCGCCTCCGCCGAGAGGCGCGCCTGCTCGGTGCTGGGCGATCCCACCATCGCCCACCACGCGACGACGGACGCGAGCGCCAGTCCCGCGGCGACGGCGGCCGTCGCGGCCTTGCGCCGCGCCAACCCCATCCGCAGCCGGTAGAGCGCGCTCGGCGGGCGCGCGAGGATCGGCTCCCGCTTCAGCCACCGATCCAGGTCGGCCGCCAGGGCCCGCGCCGACGGATATCGCCGCCGGCGGTCCTTCTGGAGGCACGTCATCACGATGGTTTCCAGATCTCCGTCGATCGCGCGGTCGACCTTCCGCAACGGCGACGGCTCCTCGCTTCCGATCTTCCGGATCAGCTCGACGAGGTTCCTTCCGACGAAGGGCGGCCGTCCGGTCAGCAGCTCGTACATCGTGGCGCCGAGCGAATAGACGTCCGCGCGGACGTCGAGCGCCTCCCCGCGCGATTGCTCGGGGCTCATGTACGGCACCGTCCCGAACACCTCGCCTGACTTCGAGAGCCGCTCCCCGCCTTCGATCGGCCGCGCGAGCCCGAAATCGAGGATCGACACGCTCCAACGGTCCCCCTTCTCCTCCACGATGAGATTGGCCGGCTTCAGGTCCCGGTGAATGACCCCCGACTTGTGGGCATGATCGAGCGCCCGCGCGACGTCGCGGAAGAGGCGCACCAGGAGCCGGCGGTCCTTCCAGGGGATCGAGTCCATCGTGCGGCCGGGCACGTACTGCATCGCGATGAAACGCCGGCCCTCCGCCTCGCCGACTTCGTAAATGGCGGCGATGCCCGGGTGAGAAAGCCCCGCCGAGGTGCGCGCTTCCCGCAGGAAACGCGCCACGAACGCGGGTTCCTCCTCCTTGAGGAACTTGAGGGCGACCCACCGGTTGAGCTCGGTGTCGAGCGCTTTCCACACCTCGCCCATCCCGCCCGAGCCCAACTTTTCCGTCCGGACGTACCTCCCGAGGCGCCCCGAGGGTTCCGCGCCCGTCTTGACTTGCGGCTGCGCCTCCGGGCCGAAGGTGACTTGGGCCAGGCACCACGGGCAGGCCCCGTCGTAGGCCTGGGCCAGCCTGGGGGGAACGGGGTGTCCGCAGGAGGCGCACCGATCCGTACGATCCATACTCTTTACTGGTCGATCCGGGTCACTTCTTTTGGACGATTTGGAAAAGGCTGTTCACTTCCTGATCCACGTCGCCCTCGTCCTCGACCGTCGCCCGAAGGACCGACCGCACGAACTCCCGCAGGCGACGCCGCGAGGCGGAAAGGAGCGAATTCACGTCGCCCAAGGAACACCCCAGCGAGGCCGAGAGGGCCTCATGGCTCGGCCGTTCCGGTCCCCCCGAAATTTGCGCGCAGAAGGCCTCGAAGTGCGGCCCCATGCCGCGGGACTCGTACTCGCTCTTCAGGAGCTCCAGCGCCTGCTTGAGAACCGTCATCGCCCATGAGCGGTTGAAAGAGTCCTCTGGAGAGTCCTTCGCCTCGGGTTCCACGTGCTCGACGGAGCCCCCGACCGCGAAATCGAATGAGAGCGTCGCCTGTCCCCCGCCGCGCTTCAGGGCGTGGGACTTGCGGTATTCGCCGGCGAGCCAATTCTCGAGGATCTTCAGGAGGTAGCTCCGGAACCGGCCGCGCTCGGGGTCGGCGCGGTCCACGAGCGCATTCTCGAGCAGGTACGCGAAGAAGCCCTGGACCAGGTCCTGCGCATCGTCCCGGGTGTGGCCCTTGCGCAAGAGGTAGGCGTACAGGGGAGGCCAGTAGGACTGGCAGAGGCGCTGCAAGGCGGCGCGCCGCTCTTCGGCGTCGCCCTCCCGCGCCCGCAGGACGACCGACCAGAGCGTCGACTGGAAAGCCGCGCGCACTTCCATAGTCCCGAAATCATCCACCATGACATGGCCGGATGGAAGGGCGAATTGCAAAGCCAGGGTTCGAGGAACCTGACCGGTGACGACGGGCCGTCCACGGTCGCTTTCGGCTCCCTTGTCCGCGTCGACTCGCTCAAACATGAAGAAAGGTTGCAACCGGATTGCAACCCGAATTTCGAGATTTCTTTTGCTCGTCATCCAATTGAATCACAAATTCCGCGCAAGACTGCATACATACCCTAGCCGTGAGATACGTCAATCTGATGGCGGCACTTATGAAAGGAGAATCGACATGGTTGGAATGAAGCGGTATTGGATCGCCGCGGCGGCCCTCGTGATTGCCGTCGTCGTGTGGAGGGACGCCTCCGCGGGCAACGTCCAGTCACCCGGCCTCCCAAATTACCAGGTGTTCAACCTGGATCTGAGTCTCGGCGCGGGTTTCTCGTTCCAGCCGAATCCCCTTACGGATCCGGATCCTGTCTTTGTGGTCGTCGTGGACGACATCACGTATTCGGTGGCCCTGAATCCATGCAACATCGCCGGGCGGTGCTTGGTCTTCGATCGTCACTTCACCGGACCCTTCGAGGCCCCGGGTTACGCAAACATTACCGATCCAGTCCCGGATCCGGTCAGTGGGCCCGACTATGAGTGGTGGAACCTGACGGGAACGATGAGTTGGATCATCATTCGCTGGGCCGAAGCGAGAGGGACCTACTTCCGCGCCGACATGATCGACATGAATGGCGAGGGCGGGGTGATGCCGGGCGGGCGCTTCGATGCGACCTCGCACAGCCTGTATGGGCAGGTTCTGGGACGAACGCACATCAGGGGTGAGGATAGCATGGTGCATGAGGATACGGAGACGCTGACCGCGACCATCGCCATCAGCCCCACGAGCGAGTCGCGGCACTACCAGACGCCCTACATCGTGCAATCGGGTATCGTCCGCTTTGTAGGCGCCACGGGTGCTGGAGTTTCCGGCTACGTGCAGGCGAGCGCGTTTGTGAAGGGAAGGATCATCTTCGGGTTGGGGAACGCACCGTTGCGCAACAGCAATTTCAGCAGCCCCTAGAACTCTGGCGGCCATCCAAGCTCATGGCTCCCCCGGGGCCTCGCGCCCCGGGGGAGACCCCGGGCAGGACCGCAAAGAAAACGGATTTCGTAAACCAAGGGGCAACCGTGCGGCACGTACCGAATTTGCTGGCCGGGGTGATTTTGGCCGCTGCCGTGGGCTATTGGGGTCACGTCCGCGTCACGGGTCCCGCCCCGTCGTCGGTGAAGGAGCGCGGCCAGGTGGTGATCGTCGACGACCTCGATCCAGAATATCTGGTGGCCGGCGACCTCCAGGATCCGGAGATCAACGCCGGCCTTCTCCGTTTTCGCCTGGTCGCGGACGAGCGTTTCGTCGGCGTCGGCGTGGCGACCGTCTTCCCCGAATCGCAGAATCGTCAAAGGCCGGAGCTCGGTCAATGGCTCGACTTCACGGGAGTGCAGGATGCCGGCGGCATCGATATGCGCCCCTGGCTGAAACAGCACCGGCCGACGGGACCGCACTACCTGAATTTCGGGATTTGGGTCGAGCGCCTGGGGGCATTGGAAATGCGCACGGGGTGGGCTCGCTTCGACCCGAGTCGATTGATGGTCGGAGGCCTCTGCATCGAGGCCCCAAGGCGCGAGGCGGTACGTCTTGAGGTGCGGACCGCCGGCGGACAGGCCGTTCCCGGCGCCCTCATCGCCGTCGACCGCAGCACCTCCTTCGAGGTCGGACTTATTTCCTACATGGGACCGACTGGACAGGACGGATGCCTGATCGTTTCCGGACTGGAGCGGAATCAGGACTGGATCGCAAGACTCCCGGATGGCGTCGGTCCGTTTCGCAAGCCCGTGATGGTCCGGTTCAATACTCCTGTCTTGGACCCGGTAGTCCTCGGCGTGGACGGGATGACCGGAGTTTGGAGCTTCACGCGGCACTACTTGCGCTTTGGCCTTCCTGGAGAATCCACCCGGATCGAGGTCGCGGAGGGTCAAGGCACCGACCTCGCGAAGGTCTGGCCCGTCAACGGATGGGTCGGACCGGGTCGGGGTCCTTGGACGCCCTTTTATGTGACTCTCCGTCAACACGATCGGCCATCGGACGTACCCATCCCTCTCACGCTGCGGTTCCAGCAAGGCGGATCGGTGACGATCAAGGATGCCAGGGAGACTTCGAAGATAACCAAGGTCACGGCTCCGGTCGCCCCGGCTCCCGGCAACCCGTCCCCGGCGGGTGCCCGGCCTTCAGGCCGGGATGAAAATCGCTAGCACGCGCATGCGAAAGTTCATGGTAGTCGCGGGTCTGATGGTGCCTGGCTTGGCCGCAGTCATGGCCCTAAGCCACGGCTGCCGGCCGGGACGGGACCGATCCGGCGGCGGCGACAACGGAGCAATCGAGATCGAGGCGGCCCGACTGCTGGAAGACCGCTCCCAGCCTTGGTGGAACAACCACCGGCCGGCGAGGACTAATGAGCCTGTTCCGTACAGCATTGAACCTTCCGACGACCTGGGCGCTCGAAAAGATCCGCCGATTTACACCTCGCAGATGCCGCTCGGCCTGGCTCGATGGCTCCTTGCCGGGAACCGGCCGCGCGCCGGTCATCCGCTGGGCGGCCGCCCGGTGGTACTGCTCGATGTACGGCGCGCAGGGGAGTTCTGCGCCGAGCATATCCAAGGGAGCCTCAACGTGCCCGGGTGGGAGGTTGCCAAGGCCTTGGAGACCGGGGGATTGTCGAAACTGGACCGTCGCACGGTGGTGGTCGTTTACGGGTCGCGATGGCCGCACTACCAAGTGATCACGCAATTGAAGGGCTCCATGGGGTTCGAGGCTGTCTACGCGATGGAAGGGATGGCCGCCTGGAAGGCGAGGGGCTTTTCGGTGGTTCGCGACGAGAAGCTGGTCCATTTCCTGAAGAAGCTGGAGGGCGAGGGCGCCCCGGCAGCCGCTGCGGCCCCGCCGCAGGCGGCACCTGAGTCCCTGGCGGGCGTGGAGCCGCTCGCGCTGAACGTTCTCATGAGCGCGGGCATTGATCTGCTGTGCGTTTTTGTCGGGGACCGGCGGTCCTACGAGAGCGGTCATGTTCCGGGCGCGATCCACGTTCCGGCGGGGGAACTCTCCAGCCGGTTCGCGAGTGCGGACAAGAGCCGGATCGTGGTGGTGACCTGCGGTTGCTGCCAAGGAAAGCGTGGAGGTCCTAGCGAGATGGCCGTGCGCGAACTGGGCCGGCTGGGATTCAAGCGAGTGTTGCACCTCGACGGCCACATGTTCGCCTGGA
>DASRJF010000194.1:0-2780 GCA_035649615.1 Planctomycetota bacterium
GTGAACGTCGCCGTCCCGCGGGAAAGCGTCCGGAGCTGGGTCGCGTAGCCGAAGACCTCCGCGAGCGGCACGAAGGCTTCGATCTCCTGGTTGTTCCCCTTCTGCTCCATCTTCTCGATGCGCCCCCGCCGCGCCGCGAGGTCGCCGTTCACCGAGCCCAGGTAATCCATCGGCGTGATGATGGTCACGAGCATCACGGGCTCGAGGAGGATCGGGCTCGCCTTGCGGAACGCCTCCTTGAATCCCATCGAGGCGCAGATGAAGAACGCCCGCTCGTTCGAGTCGACCTCGTGGTAGTCGCCGTCGGTCAGCGTCACGCGCAGGTCCACGATCGGGAAGGCGGCGAAGACGCCCTTCTTCATGGCGTCGATGACGCCCTTCTCCACGGCGGGGACGTATTCCTTCGGGACGTTGCCGCCCTTGACGTCGTTCTCGAATTCGAACCCCGTCCCGGCGGGGAGCGGCTCGACCAGGAGCTTCACCCGCGCGAAGTCGCCGCGTCCGCCCGTCTGCTTCACCAGCTTGTGGTCGACTTCCGCCGTCGCCTGGGCCGTCTCGCGGTACGCGACCTGCGGGCGCCCGACCGTGGCCACGACGCCGTACTCGCGCTTGATCCGGTCGACGAGGATCTCGAGGTGGAGCTCGCCCATCCCCGACATGATCGTCTCGGCCGACTCGTGGTCGACGGAGACGAGGAACGTCGGGTCCTCTTCCGCGAGCTTGTTCAGGGCGTAGGAGAGGCGGTCGCGGTCGGTGCGGGACTGCGGGGTGATGCTCACCGAGATGACCGGCGCGGGGAACTCGATCGACTCGAGCTTCACCGGATGGTCGGGGTCGCAGAGCGTGTCGCCCGTCAGCGTGTGGTCGAGGCCGATGACGGCGCCGATCTCGCCCGCGGAGAGCGACTCGCGGACGTGCGCCGTGTTCGCGTGCATTTCGAGGAGGCGCCCGATCCGCTCGCGGCGATCGTGGGTCGAGTTCAGGACGTACGTGCCGGCCTGGAGCGTGCCGGAGTAGACGCGGACGAAGACCATCTTGGAATGGCGGTCGCTCATCACCTTGAACGCGAGCGCCGCGAGCTTGCCGCCCTCGTCGTCCTTGGGGGCGGGGAGATAGTCGACCACCGCGTCGAGGAGCATCTGGATCCCGATGTTGCGCACGGCCGAACCGCAGAGGACGGGGACGATCGAGCGCGTGACGCAGCCCTTGCGCAGCACGGCCCGGATTTCCGCCGGCTTCGGCTCCTCGCCCGAGACGAATTTCTCGAGGAGCGACTCGTCCGACTCCGAGACCTTCTCGATCAGGTTCTTCCGCCACTTCTGCGTCTCTTCGACGAGCTCCGCCGGAACGGGCCGCGTCTCGAAGTGGATCCGCCCCGCCTTCTCCTCGAAGACGATTTCCTTGTTCTCGACGAGGTCGATCAGGCCCGCGAACTTGTCCGCCTGGCCGACGGGCAGGACGACGGGCACGGCGTTCGCGCCGAGCTCCTCCGTGATGCGGCGGACGACGTCGTGGAAGTCGGCGCCGCTCCGGTCCATCTTGTTGACGAAGGCGATGACGGGGACCTCGTACTTCGCGGCCTGGCGCCACACGCTCGCGGACTGGGGCTCGACCCCGCCCACGCCGCAGAAGAGCGCGACGGCCCCGTCGAGGACGCGGAGCGACCGTTCCACCTCGACGGTGAAGTCGACGTGGCCCGGGGTGTCGATCAGGTTGATGCGGTGGTTCTTCCACTCGACGGTGGTGGCGGCCGCGGTGATGGTGATCCCGCGCTCGCGCTCCTGCTCCATCCAGTCGAGGGTGGCCTTCCCGTCATGGACCTCGCCGATCTTGTAGGTCTTGCCGGTGAAGAAGAGGATGCGCTCGCTCGTCGACGTCTTGCCGGCGTCGATGTGCGCGATGATCCCGATGTTGCGGATGTTCTTTTCGGCCATAGGGGGAGGGGGAGAATCTAGCGGGCTTGGATGGGGAATGCAATGCCGGGCTTCAAGGTTCCGAGTTCGGCGTTCAGAGTTCGTTCGGGGTTCGTGGTTGCCGCAATCCAGGACCGAACTCCGGACTCGGAACGAACCCAGGACTCAGAACCCAGAACTTCGAACTACTTGGCCTTCGGCAGCTCGAACTTCGCGGGGTCGATCTTCTCGTCGATCTTCACTTCCGGATAGGTCTCCTCGCCGCTCTTCGTTCTCGTGACGATGGATCGCTTCAGCGGCAGGTTGGTCTTGGGATCGATCCAGACCATCATGGTGATCCCCGTCTCGTATTTCGTGGCGACCTTGTATTGCACCATCTGGGCCTCGATCTCCCCCACCTTGCCCTTGGGGCCGAGGACGAAATCGGAGACCTTGTAGACGGTCGCCGGATCCGCCTTCGCCTGCCCGGGGGAGAAGGCCTCGGATGCGGTGAGGCCGCCGAAGTTCGCCAGGGTCTTCCGGATCAGCACGCCGAACTTTTCCGGGGTCTCGGCCGGGGCCATCTTCATCCCCTCGGCCGCCGTGGTCTGCATCGACTTCCCGTCCGAGATCGATCCGAACGAGCGGGTCGAGCCCCCGGCCTTCATTTCGACGTCGATCCGGCCCCGGTTGGCCTCGCCCGCGAGCACGTCCGCCGTCACCTCGATCTTCCCGTCGTCGAGCGTGCCCTTGACCTTCACCTGGATCGTCTTCGCCTCGAGGATCTTCGCCTCCATCTTCTTGTAGAGCTCCTCCGCCTCGTTCTTCTCCTGGGGCAGCAGCAAAGCGACCGCGATCAACGCGAACAGCTTCACTTGGCCTCCTTGG
>DASRJF010000195.1:0-3057 GCA_035649615.1 Planctomycetota bacterium
CTCGGCCACCTCGATGTGCGCCTTCTCGGGCACCGGGTGGACCTCCTGGATGACGCCCTTCTCGTCCTCGATGACGAGCTGCGGATGGAACTCGCCCTTGTGCTCGATGATGACGCGCCGGAGGACGCCCGACCGCGGGTCCTTCTCCTCCTGCATCGTCTCGCCGCGCCGGATGTCCTCGTACCGCACCTTGCCGTCCTTGCCGGCGATGATCGGGACGTTGTGCGGGTCCCACTGGGCCAGGAGGTCCTTGGGCTTTACCTTGCCGCCCTCGCGGACCTTCAGCACCGAGCCCGCGGGCACGATGTACTTCTCGAGCTCGCGGTTCTTCTCGTCGACGAGGATCATCTCGCCGTTCCGGTTCACGACGATGTGCGTGCCGTCCTTGGTCTCCGCGACCTTGACGTTGACCATGCGGACCTCGCCCTTGACCTTCGAGAAGATCTTGGACTCCTCCGCGGTCTTGATGGCGACGCCGCCGATGTGGAACGTGCGCATCGTGAGCTGCGTCCCGGGTTCGCCGATCGACTGGGCCGCGATGATGCCCACCGCGAGGCCCTCCTCGACGAGCTTGGACGTCGAGAGGTCCATGCCGTAGCACCTCGCGCAGATGCCCAGCGACGACTCGCAGGTCAGCGGCGACCGGACCCGGACGCGGCTGAACTGGAGCTGCTCGATCTTCTTGGCGATCTCGTCCGTGATGAGCTCGCCCTCGTCCACGACGACCTCGTCGGTGACGATGTTGCTGATCTTGTCGCGCGCCGTCCGGCCGTAGATCGCCTGCGCCAGGCTGACCTCGACCTTCTCGCCCTTGTAGACGACGCCCTTCGTGATGCCGTTCAGCGTCCCGCAGTCGTTGCTCGTCACGACCACGTTCTGGCACACGTCGACGAGCTTGCGCGTCAGGTAGCCCGCGTCGGCCGTCTTCAGCGCCGTGTCGGCCAGGCCCTTGCGGGCGCCGTGGGTCGACGAGAAGTACTCGAGCACCGAGAGGCCCTCGCGGAAGTTCGACAGGATGGGCGTCTCGATGATCTTGCCGGAGGGCTTCGCCATCAGGCCGCGCATGCCGGCCAGCTGCCGGACCTGGTCCTGGCTGCCGCGGGCCTGGGACTCGATCATGATGCGGACGGGGTTGAGGTAGGGCTTCCCGTCGCGCGTGTCCGTGCGGAGGCCGGCCATCATCGCCTCGGTCACCCGCTCGCGGCAGTGGGTCCACGCGTCGATGATGTAGTTGTAGCGCTCGCCCGGCGTGAGGGCGCCGCGCTGGTAGTTGCGCTCGATCTTCTCGACCTCGCCCTGCGCCTCCTTGACGATCTTCTCCTTCTCGGGCGGGATCCGCATGTCGTCCTTGGAGAACGACAGGCCCGCGATCGTGGCGGAGCGGAACCCGATCTCCTTCAGGTCGTCGAGGAGCGCGAGGGTCAGGTCCTTGCCGCACAGGCGGTGGCAGCGGTTGATGACGTCCTGGACGCCCTTCTTGTCGAGGCCATAGTTGAAGAACGGCATCCCCGGCGGGAGGATCTCGTCGAAGAGGAGCCGGCCGACCGTCGTCTTGATGCGCGCGTTCTTGAGGACCTTCGCGTCGGTCTTGCTCATGAGGAAGGTCCGCTCCCCCGGGAACCGGACGTTCACCAGGGAGTGGACGTGGATCTTCCGCATCTCGTGGGCCTGGATCGCCTCCTGCGCGCTGACGAAACTCTTCCCCTCGCCCGGCATGGCGTCGCGGTCGAGCGTGAGGTAGTACAGCCCGAGCACCATGTCCTGCGTCGGCGAGATGATCGGGTTGCCGTGGGAGGGCGAGAAGATGTTCTGCGTCGAGAGCATCAGGGTCTTCGTCTCGATCTGCGCCTCGTACGACAGCGGCAGGTGGACGGCCATCTGGTCGCCGTCGAAGTCGGCGTTGAAGCCCGTGCAGACGAGCGGGTGCAGCTCGATCGCGTTGCCCTCGACGAGCTGGGGCTCGAACGCCTGGATGCCCATGCGGTGGAGCGTCGGGGCGCGGTTGAGCATCACGGGGTGGTCCTTGATGACCTCCTCGAGGATGTCCCACACGCCCTCGTCGCGCCGCTCCAGCATCTTTTTGGCGCTCTTGATCGTGTCCGCCTTCCCGAGCTCCTTGAGGCGCCGGATGATGAACGGCTGGTAGAGCTCGAGGGCGATCTTCTTCGGCAGGCCGCACTGGTGGAGCTTGAGGCGCGGGCCGACGACGATGACCGAGCGCGCGGAGTAGTCGACGCGCTTGCCGAGGAGGTTCTCGCGGAACCGCCCCTGCTTGCCCTTGATGATGTCGCTGAGCGACTTGAGCGGCCGGTTGTTCGACCCGAGCACGGGCCGGCGGCAGCGCGTGTTGTCGAAGAGCGCGTCCACCGACTGCTGGAGCATCCGCTTCTCGTTGCGGATGATGACGTCGGGCGCGTTCAGCTCGAGGAGCTTCTTCAGCCGGTTGTTCCGGTTGATGAGGCGCCGGTAGAGGTCGTTGAGGTCGCTCGTCGCGAAGTTGCCGCTGTCGAGCAGGACGAGGGGGCGCAGGTCGGGCGGGATGACCGGGATGACCGTGAAGATCATCCACTCCGCCTTGTTGCCGCTCTCGATGAGCATCTCGATCGTGCGGAGCCGCTTGACGAGGTCCTTGATCTTCTGCGCGGACGTCGTCTTGTGCAGGTCTTTCCGCAGTTCCTCGCTGGCGGACTTGAGATCGACCTTCTGGAGCAGCGTGCGGACCGCCATGGCGCCCATGTCCGCGTCGAAGTCGTCGCGGTGGCGCTCCTTGGCCTCGCGGTACTGCTCCTCGGTCAGGAGCTGCTTCTCCTTGAGCGGGCACTTCTTCGACTTCACCGCGGTGACGATGTAGTCCTGGTAGTAGACGACGCGCTCCAGCTGGCTCGTCTTCATCGAGAGGACGGAGCCGATGCGCGACGGGATCGTCTTGAAGAACCAGATGTGGGCGACGGGCGCCGCGAGGTTGATGTGGCCCATCCGCTTGCGGCGGACGCGGGACTGCGTGATCTCGACGCCGCACCGGTCGCAGACGATGCCCTTGTACTTGATGCCCTTGTA
>DASRJF010000196.1:0-7244 GCA_035649615.1 Planctomycetota bacterium
GACGATGAAGGACGATCTGTCGAAGGTCTTGAAGGACTGGAAGTAGCGCTACGACTTCGGTTCCGCCAAGTAAGGCTTCCCGTCCTTCGCGACGTCGTACTCCTTCGATTTCCCCTTCGGAATGCTCATCGACTGCCAGCCCGGGCCGACGAGGTGCTTGGCGAGATAGATCATCTGTCCCACGTGCGCGGAATAGTGGCTGATCTGCCGGTTGATCGCCTGCAGCACGGAGTGGGGCTCGCGCCGGATCGTGACCGTCCGCTCGAGATCGCCCGGGCGGAGCGAATCCAGCGTCTCGAAGAGGATCTTCCACCCCTGCTCCCACCGCTCCCGGAGCCGGTCGGGCGTGTCGTCCGGGCCCGTCTCGAATTCCCCGTCGCGGTTCCGGTCGGGCTTCTCTCCGTCGGTCTCGAGAAAACGGGTCCATCGGGACCGCAGATTTCCTGATATGTGTTTCATGAGGATCGCGAGGCTGTTCGACTCCGGATCGGGCGTGGCGAAGAGCCGGCCGTCGCCCGCCTGGTGGAGCGCGCGGTCGCCCATCGCCTTGATCTTGCGAAGCTGGAGCCGGGCGTCTTCGAGATAGCGGTCGTCGTTCATGGCGTCCTCCCTCCGCAACGTAGCGGAGCGAAGGACGCGGTTGAAGTTTCTTTATTTCAAGGGCGCGCCCCGCGCACAATGTTCACCCGGCAGGAGGAGAAGCGACATGAGGCACATCCGGCGCGCACTTTTGATTTCGATCATGGCGATGGCCTCGGCCTGCGGCCGAGGCAGCAGCGGCGGTGACGACGGCCCTCCGCCCGGGCCGCCCGCGCCCCCGCTTCCCTCGATCACCGGCCCGGCCTCGACCCTGGCCACGGCCTTCCTGAACATCCCCTTCGCCCCCCTCCAGTTCCAGGGGACCGGCACGGGGACGCTCACGTGGAGCGCCAATCCGGCCTTCCTTCCGCCCGGGATCACCTTCTCCTCGACGGGCGTGTATTCCGGCACGCCCACGGTGCCCGGCTCCTACGTCTGGGATGTGACGCTGACCGACGTCAACGGGAGCGACACCGCGCCCTTCGAGCAGACCGTCTCGACGATTTGTGAAGAGGTGGAGTCCAACAATACGCCGGGCCAGGCCACCCCCAAGCCCCCGGGAATCCCGGCCTCGGGTGACCTGGGGCCCAACGATGTCGACTACTGGTCGTTCGCCGCGACGGCCGGCCAGGTTCTCGAATTCGAACTGCTCGGCGTCCGCAGGCAGTACGCCGCCTGGGACGCCGGCGGGGCGCTCCCCAAGCTCAGCGTCTACGCGCCGAACGGGACGTCGTTCCTGATCGGCCACGACGCCTTCCTGCTGCCGGATCCCGGGCTCGTCGTCGGATGGGACTGGGGATTCCATGACATGGACATCCCGCGATTCCGGATCCCGCAGAACGGGACCTATTACGTCCGGCTGGAGCCGGACATCGCGGGCACCGACGGCGGGACGTACCTCCTGAGGATCAATCCGCTGTCGCTGGGGACTATCCAGGTCGAGTCGGAAAGCAACAACACGTTCGGCACCGCCGACGCCATCACGCCCGGGACGATCCGGGGGACGCGGGTGGACGGAGACGATGACGTCTTTTCCATCACGATCACCGGACCGACCATCGTGTATTTCGAGATCACGGCCTACCGCAACGGCGTCTTCGGAGTCGGCGGCGTGCCCGACGACGACTACTTCGATCCGCGCCTGGCGCTCGTCGACAGCGACCAGGCCACGTTCCTGGCCATCAACGACGACGCATGGTTTTTCTACGACAGCGCCATCCACTACCTGATCACGGACCCGGGAACCTACTACCTGATCGTGACAGAGACCGGGTTTCTATGCGCCGGGGATGGCGAGTACTACCTGACGTACACCGAGACCTCGATCGGGGGCACCGAGTCCGAGGGGAACGACACGACGGGGACGGCCGACCCGATCGCGTACGACGACGTGGTGTCCGGCACCTGCGGGACGACGACCGGCGATCTCGACTACTTCTCCTTCTCGGGCGTCGCGGGCGACATGGTCCGCGTGCTCTGGTTCGACGATCGCAACCACCTGGATGCAGCGGACATCGTATTCGCGACGGTCGTCGGCTCGGACGGCGTGACACCCGTGGGAGGAGTTTTCACGCGAGCGGACAACGCGGCCCAGCGCGGGATGAACTGCCTGCGCCTGATCCTGCCGTCGACGGGAACGTTTTACGTCGTCGTCTTCGGGAATACGTTGGATACGGATTACGCCTTCCAACTCGTGCGGTTCAAGGATGCGACGTTCGAGACGGAGAACAATGACACCCCGAACGGGGCCGATCCCCTCGCCGCCTTCGGGCCCGGGCGCGCCGCCGGCGTGATCGGCACGAACGGGGACGTCGACAATTACCTCATTCTCGTGAACCAGGGCGATGTCGTCGTCCTGTCGATCTACGCGGCCTCCGGCGCCCTGAGCGACGGCTTCGCCAGTTTCTCCAACTATGGATCGGACCTGCTCCCCAACGTGAGGATCTTGAACGTCACCCCCGATGCCGAGACCCCGTATGACGGATTGAATCTCAGCGGGGAGAGCATCACCAACGGGCTGGCGACGATCGAACTGGTGTTCATCGCGCCGGCCACGGCGGGGTTCATCGTGGAGGTCACCGCTTCCGACGGGACCGGCGGCGCGAATCACCTGTACATCATCGAGCGGCGGTAACAGGCACTGTGAAGTCCTGCGTCCCAGCCCGGCATCGATCGGCATTGGACGTTGGACTCGCCAAGGAGCGCAGAGGCTAGCGGGCAGGGATCTCCCACACGATCGCGGTGGTGTCGCCCGAGCCGGAGAGGGCGCGGCGGCCGTCGTGATCGATGGCCACGGACGTGACGCCTCCCGAGTGGCCTTGGAAGGAAGCGAGTCGACGGCCTGAAACGGCGTCCCAGATCGTCAGGCCCGTGGACTGGCCGACCGCCAGCAGGCCGCGCGGTCCGAAGGCGAGCGCCCGGACCGCCGAGCCCGCCTCTATCCGCTTCGTTTCCTTTTCGCCTTCTCCGTCCCACACGATGACGAGGCCGTCGCCGCCGGCGGTGGCCGCCGCCGAGCCGTCGGCGGAAAAGGCCATGCACGACACGCCGCGCGCGTGATCCTCGATCCGGCGCAGGACCTTGCCCGTCTCGACGTCGATCACCGCCGCGGACTTCGGAGGCGCGGGCACGATGGCGCGCTTGCCGTCGGGTCGCACGGCCAGCGCGCCGGTGGCGCTGCCCGCGAACTCGCGGAGAGAAGCGCCCGATTCCGGATCCCAGGTGACGACCCTCCCGTTGAGCAGGCCGGTCGCGATCGTCGTGGACGTGATGGCGACGCCCCGCGCCGAGAGGCCTTCGAGTTTCATGAGGCAGGTCCCTGCCTCCAGGTCCCACAGGGCGGAGGGGACGCGCCATCCTCCCGTCACGGCGCGGCGGCCGTCGGGACTCACGGCGAGGGAGCCGAACTCGAGCTGGCCCGTGTCGATCGTCCTGACCCGGCGTCCGGAGGCCGGATCCCAGATCGCGATCCACCCGTCCGCCCCCGCCGTGACCGCGCGGCCGTCGGGCAGGAACGCGACGCCGCCCACGGCGTCGCTGTGGCCCGGAACGTCGAAGCGCCGCTTCCCGGTCGCCGCGTCGAACAAGGCCACGGCGGTGCCGTCCCCGATCGCCACAACTCCGTCGCGGATCGCGACCGGGTGGAATCGATCGCCGAGCCCCTCGAACGACTGGACGCGGGTCCCGGACTCGAGGTCCCACAGGCCGGCGGTGCGATCCGCGCATCCGGCGATGACGCTCCGGCCGTCGGGCGTGAATGCCGCCCACAGGAATTCCGACCGCTCCGGCATGACGCGCAGCCTCCGGCCGGCCTCCAGGTCCCACACCGCCAGGCCGCCTTCCGCCGGCCCCGCGCCCTCCGCGGGGATCATGCGTCCGCAGGTGGTGACCGCGGTCCGGCCGTCGGGGCCGATCGCGAGGCCCGAGATCTCGCCCCGGTGGGCGTCGACGGATTTCAACCGCGCTCCCGTGGAGGCGTCCCACAAGACCATCCGGCCGTCCGCGCCGCCGGAGAGGACCTGGGCGCCCTCCTTGAGGAAGGCCGCGCACATCACGGAACCCTTGTGCCCGCCCTCGAAGACGCGGATCCGCTCGCCGGTCTCGACCTTCCACAGGCCGAGCGTCCCGTCCATGCCGGCCGAGAGCGCGGTCGCCCCGTCTTTGGAGAGGGCGACCGTCCAGACGCGTTCCCGGTGGCCCTCGTAGGTGCGGATCCGGGCCCCGGTCTCGAGATTCCAGAGCGCCATCGTGCCGTCGCCGGCGGCGGTCATGGCCCGCGCGCCGTCCGGAAGGAGCGCGATGGAGCCCACGACGCCCCGGTGGCCCTGGAAGTTCCGCCGCCGCTCGTTCTTCTCGAGGTCCCACAGGATGAGGCTCGTGCCCGCGCCGACGAGGAGCGTCTTGCCGTCCTTGCCGAAGGCGAGGGACCAGACGCGGCCGGGCGTGCGCCACCGGCGCGTGCCGAGCCGCGAGACCGCTCCTTCGGGAAGCGGATCGCCGGCGAGGTCGGCGCGGGGTTTCGGATCCTGCAGGAAGACGAGAAGGGCGGCGAGAAGAACCCGGATCATCGACCGATCATACGGGCTTGGAGGTTGGAGCTTGAAGCTTGAAGCTATTTTTTGGCGTAGTGGAGGATCAGGCCTCCGCGCATCGCGAAGTCGGCGGCCGCGATCAGGCCGAGCGCGAGAATGGCGGGCGCGCCCGAGCGGGGAACTTGGGCGAAGAGCGAGCCGAGGCTATGGACGAGGGTCCCGGCCCAGGTGCCGGGGGCGCCCAAGGAACCGGCGGCGCCCACGGAAGCCCACAACGCCATGGCGGCCGCGCCGGCCCCGAGCAGGACCAGGCCGAGCCGGCGCATGCGCCGGTTGAGCGTGGCATCGAGGACCGCGTAGTACCCCGCCGCGATGGCGGCGGCCATGAGGATCACGAACGGAAACGTGACCGTCGGCAGCGCGCCCATGCCCTTGAAGGGGCCCCCCAGGTCGGCCGCGCCCCATCCGAGGAACCACAAGGGCACCGCGAGCCCGAGGCAGATCTTGGGGGCCCGCGTCGCCTCGGTGTGCTCGTCCTGGTCGAAGCACCTCGCGACGCCGAACCACGCGAGGCCGCCGGCCGCGAGGAGCAGGTTCACCGGCGCGAAGAACACGCCCAGCCGGCCCGACCACAGGGAGCGGTCGAGGGCGGCGGTCCCGACCAGGACGGCCGCCGCCGAGCCGGCGAGGAAGCCGAGCACGACGCGGGCGCGGCCCGAGCGCCGCAATTCGTGCCGCATCAGGAAACAGGCGATCGCGAGCGCCACCAGGCCGGCGGCGCCGAACGCGAGGCTGACCGTCGAGGTGAAGAGGGAACCGATCGAGGAGAAGAACCCCGCGCCGCCCTTCGCGACGCTTCCCGCGATCGCGAGCAGGGCCAAGCCGGGTCCGAAATGGGTGGCCACCGAGGAGAACGAGAGCCGGATCCTCACCTCGGACGGGAGGACCGCCACGCCGGGACCCTGCGTCGCGGACTTCGCGTTCAAGGTGGAGGTCTTGCCCTTGACCAGGCGCTCGACCGTCCCGAGCAGGGCCCGCGCGCTCTGGAACCGCGCCTCGGGCTGGCGGGCGAGGAGCTTCGCCACGATGGGGATCGCGCGGGGATCGACCCCGGGGAACGACTCGCGGATCGGCCGCGGCGACCCGGTGACCCGGTTCATCGCGATTTCCCGCTCGTCCACGCCGGGGAAGGGGAGCTTTCCCGTCAGCATCCGGTAGTAGATCACGCCGAGCGAATAGAGGTCGGTGGTCGACTCCGGGAGCTGGCCCTCGAACTGCTCCGGCGCCATGTACTCGACGGGGCCGCCGATGGGATCCTCGGGCTTGAGGGTGCGCCCGAGGTGGGGCTGCCAGCCCTGGCCGAAGTCGGAGATCCGCGCCCGTCCGTCGGAGGCGAAGAGGATGTTGGTCGGGCGGAGGTTCAGGTGGAAGAAGTTCGCCTCGCGGGCGGCCTCGAGTCCCAGCGCGACGTCCCGCACGATGCGGGTGGCGCGGTCGAAGGGGAGGCGCCGCTCGGTCTCGAGGAGCTTCTCGAGGCTGCCGGCGGGGACGTGCTCCATGAGGATGTAGCCGCGGCTCTCCTGCCGGCCGACCTCGAGGACCTTCACGATCGAGGGATGCGTGAGGCGCCGGGCGGATTCCGCGGCGTCGAAGCAGCGGGCGGAGAACTCGGGGTCCGCGGAGGCTTCGGGGGAGAAGAGCTTGAAGGCGAGGAGGGGTTCGTTGCCCGAGGGCGGCGAGGCGAGGTACACCGACGCGTGGGGTCCGGCGCCGATCTTCTCCCGGAGCCGGTACCGTCCGACGGCGGTTCCGGCAAAAGGGTCGGGCGCCTCGGCGAGCTGAGGCATGCATAATATATACATCATACGAATGAAGAATGGCAACTGAATTTGCGAGATTCCGCGCGCTTCGGCGGAGAGGATGGGCGAATTGCGAACCTCCCGCGGAAGCCCGACCGCCAACCCCGAGGCGTAGGCGAATGCCCGAACTCCCCGACATCGAAGTCTATGTCGACCGCCTGCGGTCCCTGCTCGCGGGGCGGACGCTGGAGCGGGTCCGGCTCGCCACCCCCTTCCTCCTGCGGTCGGTCGATCCCCCCGTGACCGCCGTGGAGGGCCGGCGGGTCGCCGGCGTCCGGCGGATCGGAAAGCGGATCGTCCTCGAGGTCGACGGCGACCTGTTCCTGGTCCTTCACCTGATGATCGCGGGCCGGCTCCAGTGGCGGGGGCCGGGGGCGGCCATCCCCGCGCGGATCGGCGCGGCCGCGTTCGACTTCGAGAACGGGACCCTCCTCTTCACGGAAGCGGGAACGAAGAAACGGGCGTCGCTCCACGTGGTCCGCGGCGCGGCCGCCCTGCGGGAGCACGACCCGGGGGGAATCGAGGTCTTGAGTTCAGACCTCGCCGGCTTCCGCGCCGCCCTGGCCCGGGAAGTCCACACGCTCAAGCGCGCGCTCACCGATCCCCGGCTCTTCAGCGGGATCGGGAACGCGTACTCGGACGAGATCCTGCACCGCGCCCGGCTCTCCCCGTTCGCCCGGACCGACGGGTTGTCGCCCGGGGAATCGGAGCGGCTCTGGACCGCGGCCCGCGACGTGCTCGGCGAATGGTCCGCCCGCCTGCAGTCCGAGCCCGG
>DASRJF010000197.1:0-3948 GCA_035649615.1 Planctomycetota bacterium
CCGGTGAGCAGGACGCGTACCGCCCGCGTCCATGGGACGATCCGCCTCGTGCGTTCGCGCAGGTGCACCCGGCCGCAGGTCCGTCGCCGGCGGAGCGTTTCGCCGTCCGCGCGCGACAAAAGCGCGACGCCGCGGACGCGCGCTTGAAGTCGCTCGATCCGGTGCGGCGACTGATCGCCGCGCCCCTCCATCGCGCCGCGTCGCGCTTTTTCCCGATCCGCGAGGACGGCAAGCACTACGTGATGCTGATCCTGGGCCACGCGCGGCGGCGGCTCACCCGCATCGGCCGCGGGATGAAGGAGGAAGGCCTCGTGGCCGACGCGGACGATGTCTTCTTCCTGACGCTTCCGGAACTCGTCCGCCTGGCGAAGCGGGACGAAGACGTCCGCGACCGGATCTTGCGGCGCCGCGAGGATTTCACGCGGTATCGCGACATCCGGCCGCCGCTCGTCGTCACGAGCGAGGGAATCCCGACGCCGCCCGTCGGCCAAGCCCTGCGCGGAGACGGCGTTTCGCCGGGCGTGGTTCGGGGGAGGGTCCGCGTCGTCCTCGACCCGGCGGTCGATGGAAAGCTCGAGACCGGCGAGATCCTCGTCGCCCCGCACACCGATCCGGGCTGGACTCCGCTCTTCCTGCGGGCCGCGGCGGTCGTGACCGAGGTCGGCGGCGCGCTCTCCCACGGAGCGGTCGTCGCCCGCGAGTTCGGCCTCCCCGCCGTCGTCAACGTGACGGACGCGACGAAAATCCTGAACACGGGCGACCTGATCGAAGTCGATGGCGACCGGGGTGAGGTGCGGCGCCTGTAATCCCTCTTGCCGGGTTCCGGGGCGGCGTGCTACATAGCTCTCCCCATGCCCCTGAAAATCCAGCTCCTGCACGGCGACATCACCCAGCTCGAGGTCGAAGCGATCGTCAATTCGGCGAACAACGACTTCATCCTGGGCAGCGGCGTGTCGGGCGCGATCCACCGGCTTGGCGGCCCCGAGATCCAGGAGGAGTGCCACCGGATCGGGACGCGGCCGCTGGGAAGCGTGGCGACCACGACGGCCGGCAAGCTGAAAGCCAAGTACATCATCCACGCCGCGGTCAATCCGCTCGGCCTCTGGGCGGACGCGAAGTCCATCCGCGCGGCGTTCCGCGGCGTCCTGCGCGAGCTGCGCGACAAGGGGATCAAGTCGACCGCCGTGCCCGCCATCGGCACCGGCGCCGGCGCCTTTTCCATCGACCGGTGCGCCGACATCCTCCTCGAAGAGGTCCGCGACTTCGCGAAGACCGAACCGCCGCTCGAGACGCTGATCTTCGTCCTCTTCGACGAGAAGAACTTCCAGGCCTTCGAGGAACGGTTCGCGCGCAAGTTCCCCGAGATGTGGACGGCGCACACGGACCGGCCGCTGCCCGACCTTCCGCCGGAGCCGGAGCTGGAGCCGCTGCCTCCCCCGATTCCGCGACCGGTCGTGCGTCCGCCCCAGCGACCCGGCCAGGGCCAGCGTCCGGGCCAGCGTCCTCACCAGGGTCCGCGACAGGGCCAGCCGCAACCCGGCCGCCCGCCCCAGCCGCAGCAGGGCCAGCCGGGTCCGCGGCCGGGCCGTCGCGACCGCGGACGCCGCTGGGGAGGTCGCGGACCGCAACAGCAAGGCGGACCCCGTCCCCCGGGCCCTCCTCCGCCCAACCGCCCTTCGGGGCCTCCTCCGCCCGCGCCGCCCCCACCCGCCTGACCCGGCGATAGACTCACCGTCGATGTCGACTCGGGATCAGCGACTCAGCAAGACGGCCCTCCCCTGATCATCGGAGTTTCGAGGGGCCGCGATCCCCGCGCCTCCCCGGCAGCCGTCCTGATCGAGAAAGGCCCGCTATACTTGTAGGTGATGGCCGCTGAATGCCTCTTCTGCCGGATCGCCGAGGGCACGATCCCCGCGACGACCGTCTACTCCAACGACGAGATCGTCGCGTTCCGCGACGTCAATCCGCAGGCGCCGACGCACATCCTCGTGATCCCGCGGAAGCACATCGCGTCGATCCTCGAGCTCGATCCCGCCGACGAGGCGCTCGCGGGCCGCATCCTGCGCACGGCGGCGGCCATCGCGCGCGCGGAGAAGATCGCGGACCGCGGGTTCAGGCTCGTCCTCAATTGCAATCGCGAGGGGGGGCAGACGGTGTTCCACCTGCACGTGCACTTGGTCGGGGGGCGGGTCATGTCGTGGCCCCCCGGTTAGACTTCGGACTTCAGACTTCAGACTTCAGACCTAGGACGTCATCCGTCATCAACCCAGACGGTACAACATCAAATAGACGAGGATCCCGGTCAGCGAGACGTACATCCAAATCGGGAGCGTCCAGCGCGCGATCGCGACGTGGCGGTCGAACGTCCCGCGCCAGGCGCGCGAGACGGTGATCAGCGCGAGCGGAGCCACCGCGACCGCGAGCACCGTGTGCGTGAGCAGGATTCCGAAGTACGCGACCCGCAACACCCCCTCGCCCCCGTATTTCACCGAACCGACCTGGACGTGATAGGCCAGGTACGAGACCAGGAAAAGAGCCGAGGCGACGAGCGCCGTCGTCATGCACACCTTGTGTCGCGCGACGTTCTTCTTGAGGATGAACGCGAGACCCATCGACAGGAAGAGGAAGCTCGTGCCGTTGAGCGCCGCGTTGAGCTTCGGCAGGGACCGGACCGACAGGAGCCGGTCGGCCGTCACGGCGACGCGCCGCGCGTCGCGGATCAGCTCCTGCTCCCGGTCCGGCGCGTAGACGCCCCGGACCCGGCCGCGGCCATCCACGAGGTGGACCCTCGCGTCGTGGGCGTGATCGACGACCCGCTCCGGCGTCTCGAGGAGCGCCCGCGCGTCGCGCACGATCGCGTCGACCAGCGGCCCGACCGACTCCGGATTCTCGTAGTCGTACACGTACGCCCCGCGCATCCGGCCCCGCCCGTCGACCAGCGTGAACCGCGTGGAATGGATGAATTCGCTCCCCGGCGTCGGTTCCGGATTGGGCCGGGCCAGGAGCTTGAAGCCGTCGTACGCGAGGTTGAAGACGCCGATGGCCGTGACGAATTTCCACCGCTCCGGCGCGTCCCACTGCTTGCGGAACTCCCGCAGCACCTCGGGCGTGTCGTGCTTGGGATCGACGCTGAAGCTCACGAACCTCAGGCGCGGGTTGTCCGGCAGGCGCTTCACGAGGGTCTTCATCGCCTCGCACATGAGCGGGCACGGCCCCGCGCATCTCGTGAAGATGAAGTCCGCGATCCAGATTCTCGCTCCCAGGTCGGTGCTTCCGTACCGGGCGCCGTCGTCCGCCACGAACGACCAGTCCCCCACCTCCCCCAGGTTCTTGAGCACGATCTCCGACGACCCCGTCGGAGGCCCGGCGATTCCCAAGAGACCGGCCGACGCCATCTGGGCTTCCTCGCCGGATCCGGAGGTGTCGATGACCTGGGCTTCCAACCCGGATTCGGAGGCGAGTTTCCCGCCGAGGAGCTTGAACGTGCCCGCCTGGTTGACGCAGCGGTCGCACGATCCGTTCACGACTTGACCGGCCCAGGCCTGGCCCCGGAGGGACGCCGGCACGGCGTTGGCCAGGTCTCCGAGGACGGGCGGCTCCGGCGCGGGCGAGACGAGGGCGGCGATCCCCGCCGCGGCCGTCGCCAACCCCGCGAAGAGGACCAGGCCCCAGGAGAGCTTCTGCAGCGGGTTCAAGGCGCGAGCCTGCTTTGCTTCTTCTTCTCGCTACGGACGATGAGGAACACGATCCCCAGGATCACGAAGGCCACCATGGCCAGCATCAGGTAGATGCTCCACCCCATCCCCGCCGCCAGGTCCGACACGGGACCCGAGTCGCCCCTCCCCTCGGAGAGGCTCTCCTTTCACTGCGATCACTGGGCGACGAGGAGCCAGATAAGAGGGGTGGAGGGCACCTCTCAAAGATAGCGGATTGATCCCTGCAGGGCGA
>DASRJF010000198.1:0-4951 GCA_035649615.1 Planctomycetota bacterium
ACCGGGGAGGAATTGATCCAGACCTGCTTTCCCGCGTACTTCTGGGGATCGGCGAAGCACATGGGGATGGAGGGATTCTCCTCGGGCAGGCGACGGCTCGCGTCCCAGCAGACCGCCGTGAATATGGCCAGGGCCGCGGCCGCGAACGCAATTCTCTTCATCAAAGCTATCCCGATAGATATCGGCCGCCGGGCTGTCAATCCCCTGTCACATTGGCACACTCGCTGGACCGGCCGCCGAAGTCATCATAACTATATGTGGAGTAAGCGGTTATATCATCCGGACGCCCCTCGATTGGCACGAAGGTTGCGAATCAGGGGGTAGGACAAAGTCCGGAGGATAGAGACACATGGGCAAGATCGTTGGCATCGACCTCGGAACCACGAACAGCGTCGTCGCCGTCATGGAAGGCGGCGAGCCGAAGGTGATTCCGAACAAGCACGGTTCCAACCTCACGCCGTCCGTCGTCGGGTTCACCGAATCGGGCGAGCGCGTCGTGGGCCAGCTCGCCAAGCGGCAGGCCATCATCAATCCGAGGAACACCGTCTACTCCATCAAGCGCTTCATGGGCCGTCGCCGCAGCGAAGTCGTCCAGGAAGAGAAGATGTTCCCCTACGAGGTGATCGGCAGTTCCGACGAGCCCGTCCGGGTCCGGTCGCGCGGCAAGGACTACACCCCGCAGGAAATCTCCGCGATGGTCCTCGCGGACCTCAAGGAGACCGCGGAGGCGTACCTCGGCGAGAAAGTCACCGAGGCGGTCATCACCTGCCCCGCGTATTTCAACGACTCCCAGCGCCAGGCCACCAAGGAGGCGGGCCGCATCGCCGGCTTCGACGTCAAGCGCGTCATCAACGAGCCCACCGCCGCGGCCCTCGCGTACGGCCTCGACAAGAAAAAGGGCGTCCAGAAGATCGCCGTCTACGACCTCGGCGGCGGCACGTTCGACATCTCGATCCTCGAGATCGACAACCAGGTCATCCACGTCCTCTCGACGAACGGCAACACGCACCTCGGCGGCGACGACTTCGACCACATCCTCATCAACTACGTGGTGGACGAATTCAAGCGCACGTCGAAAGTCGACCTCCGCAAGGACCCGATGGCGATGCAGCGCCTCAAGGAGGCGTGCGAGCGCGCCAAGTGCGAGCTCTCGTCGATGCTCGAGACGGAGATCAACCTCCCGTACATCGCGGAGGCGCAGAACCTCTCCGTCAAGCTGAACCGCTCGAAGCTGGAGCAGCTCATCGGCGACCTGGTCCGGTCCAGCCTGAAGCCGGTCGAGCAGGCCCTCGCGGACGCGAAGCTCAAGCCCTCCGAGATCAACGAGGTGGTCCTCGTCGGCGGCTCGACGCGCATCCCGATGGTCCAGAAGCTCGTGAAGGACTATTTCGGCCGCGAGCCGAACCGGAGCGTCAACCCGGACGAGATCGTCGCGGTGGGCGCGGCGGTCCAGGGCGCGATCCTGCAGGGCGACAAGGACATCCTGCTCCTCGACGTGACGCCCCTCACGCTGGGCCTCAAGGTCGAGGGCGGCCTCATGGTCCCGCTCATCAGCCGGAACTCGGCCATCCCGACCAAGAAATCGCAGGTGTTCTCGACGGCCGCGGACAACCAGCCCGCGGTGACGATCGAGGTCTACCAGGGCGAGCGCCCGATGGCGAACGACAACCGCAAGCTCGGCACGTTCGACCTCGACGGCATCCCGGCCGCGCGGCGCGGCGTCCCGCAGATAGAGGTGACGTTCGACATGGACGCGAACGGCATCCTGAACGTCACGGCGAAGGACCTGGGCACGAACAAGCAGCAGCAGGTCACGATCAAGGGCTCGACCGGCCTCTCCGAGACGGAGATCAAGAAGATGGTCACCGAGGCGGAGCAGTACGGCGAGGAGGACAAGAAGCGCAAGGAGCTGGTCGAGGCGAAGAACCAGGCGGACCACATCCTCTACCAGACCGAGAAGACGCTGAAGGACAACGCGGACAAGCTGCCCGCCGGCGACAAGGAGAAGATCGAGAAGGCCGCCGAAAGTCTGAAGAAGGCGCGGGAAGGCGAGAGCCTCGACGACATCAAGCGCGCGATGGACGAGCTGGGCTCCGCGAGCCACGAATTCAGCAAGAAGCTCTACGAGGAGGCGGCGAAAGCCCAGGCCTCGCAGGGCCAAACCGCTCCGCCGCCGCCAGCGGGCGACGGCGACGGCAAGACTCCTCCGGAAGGGAAGGGGCCGGGCGGGGAGAAGATCATCGACGCGGAGTTTGAAAGCAAGTAAGCCTCGAGCTTCGACCCCGCCGAGTCCGAAGTCCCAGGTCTACTTCGGCTTCAAGGGGGCGCGGAACCACACGTCCGAATAGGGCAAGTCCAACCTGCAGATGATGAGGTGCCGTCGGACAAATACTTCCGCCTGGATGACTCCATCCGGCCCGGTCGACTGGGGAACCACTTCAACCTCGCGGCCGGAACTCTCGATCCACTTCTCCAATTCGTCCACTTTCTTGGGTAGACGGATGCGGCGGCCGTCTTCCAGTTCGAGCAGATCATCCCCGGTCACGGCACGAACGCGCACCGGATCGTTCAGCACGTCGGAGTGGGTGTACCAGCGATAGGACTCGCGGGGGGCGGCGCACCCCGCCGCCAGCAGGATCGCCGCGCCCGCCCATCCTCTCATCGCCCCCAGAGTACCTCCATTCCCAAATTCCATATTCCAGATTCCAAATTCCCTCGGTACCATGTCCGGTCACCATTCATTCGGCGGGGGAGGAAACATGTCGGTTCATCGATTCGGTTTCCTGGCGCTGATCGCGCTCCTTCTCGTCCCCGGATGCAGCAAGGACGGGGATGACGTCACGACCATCATCAACTCGCTGTTCCGCGGATCGCTCAACGTCACCGCCGACGGCGGCGGCGCCTTCGGAGGTCCGGGGGCGTCGGCCGGGAACGGCGGCAACCTCGTCGTGTCATCGGGTCACAACCTGCTCGTGGGCGTCAACGCTCCGCCGCTGGCGCCGCCGCTTCCGGCCGCTCCCACGACGGGAACTCCCGTCGTCAGCTGGACCGACGACCAGACGATCGACACCGGGAACGCGATCCTCAACGGGAACGTCACGGCCGCCACGACCGGATTCGCGGCCACTCTCACCGTCACGACGGGCGACCTGGTCATCAACGGGACGCTGACCGGCGCCGACAACGGGATCTTCGAAACGCCCCTCGTCCTGGACGTTCCCGCGGGGACCGTGTGGATCTCCGGGACGATCCGGACCGGCCGCGTGGACGGCGTCAACAACGGCGACGAGGGCGCACCCGTCGAGATTCACGCCTTGCGCATCATCTTCACCGGGACCATCGACGCGCGCGGCGAGAATGGCGGGGCGGGATTCGGGGGTGACGGCGGCTTCCTGACGTTCGACACCGAGGGGATCGGGACGGGCCCGACCAGCCAGATCCTGGCCGGCGGCACGATCAACTTGTCGGGCGGGAACGCGACGGGGCCCAACCCCCTCGGCGGCGACGCCGGAGACTTCCTGTCCTACGGGACCGTCGCCTCCACCGGCGCCATCCACATCTCGGGAACCCAGTTCACCTTCACGGGCGGAACGGCGAACGGCTCGGGCATCGTCACGGGGGGCAACGGAGGAGACCTGGACCTCCAAGGCGACGCGGGCGTCTTTTTCAACGGCGCCTATTCAGGCGCGGGAGGAGATGCCACCGCGACCGGCGGCGACGCCCAGGGCGGCGAAGGCGGCACTCTCTTCGTGAACGATCTCGCGATTGTCGATTCGGGCCCGGTCGCGATCTTCGGAGCGGTCAATGTCTCCGGCGGTTCGGCCAACGGAGGTTCGACCGTCAACGCCGCCGGCGGCAACGCGGGCGCCTTCGACGCGCGAAGCGGGAGCGACGTGAATCTTGGCGGGGGAACCTTCCTCCATCGCGGCGGGGTGAGCACCGGAAGCGGCGGCCCCGGCGCCCTCGCGTCGTTCAGCACCGGCGAGCTCGCCGGCGAGTCGGGCGACATTTACTTCGACGCCCTTCTCGACGTTTCGGACGGCAGCGGCGGGGAAACCGTGGCCAGCGCCACGGCCGGATTCATCGATTTCGACACGATCCAAGGCGACATCCAGATTTCGGGGACGCTCATCTCCAACGGCGGCCACGGCTCGAACGATGCCGACATCACCAGCGGACCTTCGGAAGGCGGTACCATCGCGGCCGGCTGCGGCACCGGCGGGGGCTCGATAACGATCCGCGCGACGATCCGGGCCAACGGGGGTTCCGACAGCAACGGGGCGGATGACAACGACGGAGCGGCGGGCGGGCTCATCCAGTTCCTGATCGCCAGTTCCAGCGGATCGATCTACCTCGACCCGGGTTCCCTGCTCCAGGCGGACGGCGGCAACGCGGCCGGCGTGTCCCCGGCGCCGTTCGGCGGCGACGGCGGGCAGATTCAGCTGTTGACCGGCGGCGGGAGCATCGTGGACGGCATGATCGGGGGGAACATCAGCATGCGGGGATCGATGGCGGCCCGCGGCGGCGCGGGGCTGGCCCTCGTCGGATCGTTCGGCGGATTCGGGGGCGAAATCCTGGTCGATTCCGACAGCCTGTTCTCCGTCGGAGGCGGCGCGGACGGTCGCGGCGGGGACATCACGCTCCACGCCGGAGCGATAATCGATGTTTCGGGCGGGTCGGCCGGCTCGGGCGGCGACGCCCTCAACGACGGCATTCTCTTCAGCGTGACCTCACCCGTTGCCGTTACGCTTGATTCGGACGGAATCGACTCCGACGACCCCGGGGAAAACGGAATCGTCCGCAACCTCGGGACGATCATCGCGCGCGGCGTCGGTCCGGGCAGTATCGGCGGAGACGTCCTTTTCGACGGCTTGGACTCGTCCCTGAACCCGGGTCCCTTGCCGGGGTTCCTCGACCTCACCGGCGCCGCGCAACTGGGCGACTTCCTGTC
>DASRJF010000199.1:0-17814 GCA_035649615.1 Planctomycetota bacterium
TGGGTCTACAAGGAAGGCTGGCAGGACACGGCGGGAACCCCGAGCGAGTCGGTGGGGACGGGATTTCAGAATCCCTACGACGTCTTGGCGGCCTTGGATGGAGCCGAGGAGAAGTTCATCCCGCACCGGCAGGGCGGGATCGAGTGTCCGCTCCGCGACGCCTCGATGTTGAGGGCCCTGTCGGATCGCGCCGGAGCGCAACCGCCCCCGGACGCGCGGATCGAGGGCGTGCTGAAGGCGGGATTCCGGGACGGTCCCCTGGTGACGAGGTTCTCGGCCGAGAAGGGGGCGTCGACGGTGTGGATCGCCAAGATGGATATCGTGAGCTGGGGCCCGGCGCCGCCGATGCGGTTCGACGACATTCCCGCGCCGTTCACGCCGGACATGAAGGCCGCGGTTCGGAAGGCGACGGAGGAAAAGTGATGTCCCCGTTGATCGCGATCCTCTTGGTCTTCTCGGCGTCCACGGCGTGTGCCGCCCAGGAACAGGCCACGAAGGACGCCTTGAAGGTCAAGGCGGCGGTGGATAAGACCCGCGCCCAGAAGAGCTTCAGCGTTACTTTCGAGGCCGTCATCCGGGTCCCCGACTCCGATCCGATGAAGATCACGGGCGAGACGGTCTGGGTAGCCCCCGGCATCCTCTTCACCCAGTACACGGCGTCGGGGGGCGAGACGGTCCGCCTGGTGCGTGTCGGCGAAAAGGTCTGGCTCTATCACATGACCGTCGAGGAGTGGTTCACCGCCGAGGAGACCGGAAAACCGGGAGCGGGGCGCGGCGTTCAGAATCCCGACGAAGTCCTGCTCGCCGTCTTGAAAGCGGCCGACCAGGCCGTGGCGGCCGGGCAGGAGAAAGCCGGCGAGGTCCTGGAGATGAAGCTCGACGGGGCCATGCTCCAGAAGATCATGCGCCAGCAAGCCCTCGAAGGCTCGATGGACTGGGCCAAGTCGTCGGGATCGGTGCGCCTCGTGGCAGGGACGGCCGACGGCTTGATGTATCGCATGCAAGTCGCCGCGGAGGTCGCGAGCACCGACGCGCAACTCAAGGGCAAGAAGATCGGCTACTCCGCCGACGTGAATCTCAAGTCCTACAACCGCGACTTCTGGCTGGACTTCAAGGACGTCGACTTCAAGACCAAGAAGACGATCACGCTTCCCTGGCCCGCGAAGTTCCTCGAAGAGGCGGAGAAGGTGCAGGGTCTTCCCGAGGAGCTGAAGGCGGAGATTCAGAATCGCAAGAAGAAGTAGTCTCCCCTGCACTCCCGGACGCCGCCGGAGTCTCCATCGACAATTCAATTCCGCCCCACAGCCGGAGCTGCAGGGCATCGTTCACATTCGGTTTCATGGCCCCGCCTTCGCCTCAGGGGGCTCCTGGCTTCGGCGAGTCAGGGTCGACCCTGTCCAGGACCGCCACGCCGCTTCGATGTCCGCGGGTTCCGCAATCCTGAAGAGTCCGCCCACGTCGCCTCGCGGGCGCCGGGGTTCGACTCGATCCTTGAAAACGTCGTGGTCCGCGAACCACGCGGCCACGCTATCCGCGACATGAGGAGGTCCCTTGTAATCGAGAACGCGATCCGCGTATTCGAGGGTCACGCCGCGCATGAGACGACCGCAGAACATCGCCACGTCCGTCCCGGGCCCGAAGAGGATGGCGATTTCGGCTCCCCGGCGGTCGTAGAACCAGCCATCGGCTTCAACTTCGTGGCACGAAGCCCAGTGGAGGAACTCTTCGTCGTTGCCGAACACGCGGATCGAGAGGCGCAAGTCGGTCAGGTCGCCCTTCAATCGTTCGTGGACCGCGTCGAGGTACCGCTCGGCGAAAGCTCCGACCGCCCGCAGGTCGTCCGTGCGGATGTCGCCCCGGACCGCGAAGCGATTCGTCATCAGGAGCTTCCATTCGCCGCCGTCGATGGACCTTAGTTCCCAGGACCGGGCCGCCTTTCGAACGGCGCGGGGATCGAGAGGAGGTGAGGGGCCGCGGAGTGTTTCACGTTCCGCGGCCCCTTCGGGGATGGGGTCTGGGATGCTGATGAGCTGGGCGGCGGGTTCGCGGACCGGCATGGGCACCGGATCGGGGCCGGCGGCCAACACCCACGGCACGACCGGCAGGAAGGGAACCGCGACCAGCATGAGGAACGTGGCGAGGGGTCTCGCCTTCATCCACAGGAACTTCAGCCGCCACTTCATGGCGGAGAGAATCGCAAGCCGCGTGCCACCCGGAGCTCTCGCAACGTCTTGGGGAAAAGCGAGTTGTGCCGGCCCAACATTTCCGCGCTTTTCGCGTAGCTAAGGGGAACGGGTGTGTTCCCCGTTGAACCGCTTCCGGTCGGGAGTGGTATACTTTGCGAAATCCAGATTCAGGAAAAACCCATGAAACTGCTCGCACTGTCGTTCCTCCTCGTCCTGGCCGCCCAGGACGAGAAGATCACGCTGAAGTTCAATCCCCGGAAAGGGGACAAGCTCTCCAAGACCCAGAAGATGGAACTGCAATTGAAGTTGAGCGTCGATGCGGGGGGCCAGACCCAGGAGGTCGAATTCGAGCAGCGCGGGACCACGAAGCGACTGAGCGAGTTCGCGGAGGTCGAGGGCGGCAAGGTGACGCGACTGCTCGTCGACTACATCGAAGACTTCGATGAGAAGAAGGAACCGCCCAACATGGAGTGGACCCGGACCGACAACGCGATGCACGGACGGAAGTTCACGCTCTCCATGAAGGACGGCAAGCTGGTCCGGGAAGGCGTCGAAGGGCTGAAGGAGAAGGAGCTCAAGAAGCTCAACCTGGACCACATGGACGCGAAGTTGTTCCCGGACAAGGCGATTGCCGTCGGCGATACGTGGGAGGTCAAGGGGGAGGCCCTGGAGGATTTCCTCGCCACGTCCGAGGAGATCAAGGACATGACCCTCAAGGCGAAGCTCACCGCCATCAAGGAAATCGACAAGCGCCGGTGCGCGCTGATCGACGCCACGTTGGAAATGAAGGGCAAGGCGGAGAACGACATCGGATTCAGCGGGAAGATGGACGTCGAGATCGTAGTCTGGATCGAGCGCGGTTACGTGCTCCGTTCCAAGGGCAAAGGCAAGATGACGATCAAGGGCGACAACGATCAGTTCTCGATGACCGGTGAAGGCCCCATCACGATCGAGTCCACGGTCAAGGTCGAGTGATGGAAGCCCGGCCCTCGCCCTACGAGCGCGTGATCTTCGTCTGCTGCAACGAGCGGGAACCCGGGGAGGACGCCTGCGCCAACCGCGGGTCGGCGGCGCTGCAGAAAGAATTGAAGGCGATCGTCAAGGACAAGGGACTGAAGGGCCGCATCCGGGTCTCGCGCGCGATGTGCTTCGGCCTTTGCTCCGAGGGCCCCAACATCTGCGTCATGCCGGACAACGTGTGGTATCGAGGCGTGGGCCCCGCCGACCTATCGGCGATCGTCGCCAAACACATTGACGGCCCCTCCGCACCGGTCAGATGAGCGACGTGTCGACCGACTGGCCCTTCGACGAACCCAAGAACGTCGCGGTATTCACGCTGGTGGTGCGTCAAAGTTGATTCTGACGGTTGAGACGTACCCTGTGGACCCGCAGTTCGAGAAGCCCGACTGGAAGTTCAACGTTCTGAGTGCTGCGTTCAGCGTTCGTTCGAAGTTCGGGGTTCGGAGTGGACGGTGAACGAAGAACTCTGAACGAACTCAGGACCCAGAACTCCGAACTCCGAACATCCAACAGGTGTCGCATCCGAACCAGCCGGGTGAGAACCGCGGGAATCAATTTGGATGCGACAATAGCGGGCGAGGCGCCCACCCTCCTCGTCACGCACGACGACGATGGGAGCCGGCAGTTCCTGGACGGCGGCGATCTATCCGATGCCAAGCCGGCAGAAGCGGTAACTACTCCATCTCGCGGGGCTTGCCGGCGGCGGCGTTCGATCCGGGGCCCGAGGCCGGAGGCTTCGTCGCGACCTCCTTCGCGTTCGACGGCGTCCGCACCGGCACGAACGCGCGCTTCAGGAAGAGCAGGGCGAAACACTGGTGCACGACGACATCCTGGCCATTCCCCCACAGCCCTTCCACGTCCTGCTGGCGGATGATCAGGTAGGAACCCTCGATGTACCAGTCGATGTCCCCCAGGAGCCGCTGGCCCGTCACCATGCAGGCGCGCTCGATGCTGTACATGAGGTAATAGTTCGGGGCCCCGGACCGCATCAGGCCCTTGTCCCAGTGCCCCTTGAGCGCCGCCAGCCCGCGCTTCACGCCGGTGTCCCCCGCCAGCGACTCGGGCGTCCGTTCCGTTCCCGCGGACCCCAGCGCCATCGCAAGTCCCATCACGCCCGCCGCGGTCATCGTCGACGTCGACCGACCCGTGCCCGTCTGGTCCTTGTAGCAGGCGTGGTATCCCCAGCCTCCGTCCCTCAGCTGCGACGTCTTGTAATGGCTGACCTCGCGATCCCACACTTCCTTCTTGATCCTCGCCCCGGCGTTCGCCGCGGCGCGCAATCCGAGGATCGCGAACTGGGTGTTCGAGTGGTCGTGCGCCTCGTTCCTCGTGTTGTAGCTCCAGCCGCCGCCCTTTGACTGCGCCGACACGAGCCAGTCCGCGCATCGCTGGAGCATCGAGACGGCGCGGTCGCGGCCGCCCGCGGGCGGCATCAGGGGAATCGAGTACGAAAGGGCGACCGAGATCAACGAGACCTCGTACGTGTCGTAGTCGCGCTTCAGCGTCCACTGGAACGGGTTGTTCAGGAGCCAGTCGAGCGCCTTGGCCGCGGCGGGATCCTCGAGCGTTCCCCCCGAGGAGATGAGCGTGTAGAGCGCGAGCGCGGTGGCGCCGTGCGGGGCCGTGCCGAACCACTCGAACCGCCCGGACGGCCGCTGCAGGCCGCGGAGCGCGTGGAGCCCCTTTTCGATCGCCTTGTCGACGTTCTTCTCGACGTAGGCCCGGCGCTCCGTCTCGGTGGTCCCTTCCTGGGGGGCGAGGAAGGCCAGCAGCAGGGCCAGGGCGGCGCGCGACATGCACCTCATTATACGGGTGTTACGCCGCGGCCCTTTTGATTTCCCCGCCTACTCCATCTCGCGGGGCCTGTCCGCGTTGGCATCGGAACCGCCCGACTTGACCGGCTCGCCCGGATTGGAGCTGGTGGGAGTCGCCACCGGCACGAAGGCGCGCTTCAGGAAGAGCAGTGAAAAGCAATGCGAGGCGAGCCGGTCCCGGCCCGAGCCCAGGAGACCGTCCTGGGTCGCTTCGCGGAGGAGAAGCCACGATCCCTCGACGTACCAATCGATGTTCACCAGGAGTTGTTGCCCCGTGACCATGCAGGCTCGCTCGACGCTGTAGAGCAGGTACGGAACTCCGCCCAGCGGTTTCAATTCGTTCGTCAGTCCCCGGTTCCAGTGGACCTGCATCGCCGAGAGACCCTTCCTGATCGCGGGGTCCGAGGAAATCCGATCCGGCCCGGTCGCCCCCGCCGAGGCGAGCGCCATCGCGAGTCCCATCACGCCCGCCGCGGTCATCGTCGCGGTCGAAGCGCCTTTCCGCATGTAGCAGGCGCGATATCCCCACCCTCCATCGGCCAGTTGCGATGACTTGTAGTGGGTCAGCTCGCGGTCCCACACTCCCTTCTTGACCCGCGCGCCCGCGTTCGCGGCGGCGCGCAGTCCCAGGACGGCGAATTGACTGTTGGAATGGTCGTGCCAGCCGTCGGATTTCGATTTGTAACCCCATCCGCCGCCGGGCGCCTGCGCTTCGACGAGCCAGTCGGCGGCGCGTTGAAGCATCGCGACCGCGCGGTCGCGCCGGGGGCCCGTCGCCAGGCGCGGCACGGAGTACGAGAGCGCCACCGCGATCAGCGAGATCTCGTACGTGTCGTTCCGGCTGGTTTCGTCCCCGGTGAAGGGATTGGCCAGCAGCCAGTCGAACGCCTTGGCCGCGGCGGGGTCTTCGATGGCGACGCCCGTCGCAAGCAGGGTGTACAGAGCCAGGGCCGTCGCCCCGTAATTGGACTTGCCGTACTTGGTCGACTCGAAGAACCCGGCGGGCTTCTGAAGACCGCGAAGTTCGCGCAGCCCCTTCTCGACCGCCTTGTCGACATGCTTCTCGACGAAGGCCCGCCGTTCGGCCTCGGAGGCTTCCTGCGGCGGAACGAGGAGGACGACGAGCGCGATCGCGAAGCGGACCATCCGATGGATTATACGCCGCACCTTTCGCAACCATTCTCCTCCCGCTAGAGTAGGCGCCCATGCCGCGATTCCTTGTGCGCGATCTCGCGCCCGGAGCGGAGGTCGAGCTTCCGCCGACCGAAGCCAGGCACGCCGTCCGCAGCCGGAGGCTCCGCGCCGGCGACGAGGTCACGCTCTTCGACGGCCGCGGGAAATCCTGCCGCGCCGAGATCGTCAAGGTCGACGGCGCGCGCGTCGCCGTGCGCCTGGGGCCCACCGACATCGACTCCACCGACCGCACGGTTGTGATCGCGGCCGCGCTTCCCAAGGGAAAGCGCCTCGCGTGGATGATCCAGAAACTCGCCGAGCTCGGCGTCGAGGAGTTCCTCCCCGTGGCCTTCCGGCGCAGCGTGGTCCGGTGGTCCGCGAGCCGGGCCGCGCGGCTGGAGAAGGTTGCGATCGAGGCCGCGAAGCAGTCCGACCGCTCCGACCTCATGACGCTGGGAGCCGAGGTGAGCGTCGAGGAGCTCTCGGGTTTCTCCGGCCCGACGTTCGTCGCCCTCCCGGGGGCGGACCGGACCCTCGCGGAGGCCGCCGGCGGCGGGGCCTTCGCCCGGGTCGTCATCGGTCCCGAAGGCGGGTTCGCGCCCGGGGAAGTCGAGGCCCTGCGCGCGACGCCCGTCTCGCTGGGGCGGACGGTGCTTCGAGTCGAAACGGCGGCGGTCGCGGCGGCGGCGATCCTGGGCCAGCTATGAAGCGCCGTTTCCTGTCGGCTCCCGACCTGGTCATCCTCGCTTACCAGGCGATCGTCGCAGCGCTGATCCTCGCGACGTGGACGCGCCACGACCGGCCGGCGCTCTATCTCGGGCTCAATCTCGTCCTGATGGCGACGACGGTCGGGCTCGCGCGACTCGAGGCTTGGCGTCCCTCCAAGCTCACGACGTTTCTCCATGCGTGGTGGCCCGTGGCGGCCGTCCCCCTCTCGTTCAAGGAAGTGGCGTGGGTCGTTCCCGGCGTTCAACCGTTTGCCGATCGAGCCTGGGACGTGAAGCTCAACGCGTGGGACGAATGGCTCTTCGGGGACACGAGCGGCTTCTTCCGCTCAATCGCCTGGGCCCCGGCCGCGGACGTCCTGACGATCGGCTACTGGTCCTATTTCCCGCTCTCCATCATCCTGGGCGGCGCGCTCTACCGCCCGGCCGACCTGCGCCCCTACCGCCAGGCCGTGACCGTGCTCCTGGTGGGATGGTTCATCTCGTATCTCGGCTACTACGCGATCCCCGCCGTGGGTCCGCACCACGCGGTCGACAGCGGAATCCGATCAGCCGAGTTGTCCGGCGTGCTCTGGGCGGGCGCGTTCCACAACCTGCTCATGACGCTGGAAGGGACGATTCCTGACGCGTTTCCGAGCGGACACGCGCTGATCGCCATGCTCGTGCTGGTTCTGTCGTGGCGGCTCCATCGAAAAGTGTTCTGGTGGCTGCTTCCGTTTTCGTCGGGCCTGGTCTTGGCGACGATGTACCTGCGCTACCACTACATCGTGGATGTGCTCGCCGCGGCCGTCCTCGTTCCGGTCTGCGTGGCCTTCGGGGGATGGCTGTTTCGACGGCGCGAGCCGGGAGAAGTGGAAGCCGCGCTGGAACGGCCGAACGGGTTCTGACGCTACGTCTTGGGACTGTCGCCCTTGGCCGCATCGGGTTTCGGAGGCTCGGCCGGCTTCGCCGCCTCGGCCGGGACCGGCTCGTCCTCGGTCTCCTCGAACACCTCGTTCAATTCGATCCCGTCGACGCGCTTCCGGAGCAGGCCGTAGATGAGCGTCTGCTGGGAGAGGATGTACGACGGGACGTACCCCGCGGCGAGGCCGAGGGCGATCAAGAGCCAGATGGCGACGATATACGCGGCCACCCGGTGGCTTTGCATCTTCAGGCTCCCGATCGTCATCGAGTGATCGGGCTTGACGATGCAATTCGCCGCGTTCATCAGCTTGGCGTAGACGTATTTGCAGGGCTGGCGGCGGACCTTGATCTGCTGGTTTTCGTACTTGTTCGTCAGGACGAGCGCCCAAGCCGCGTCGGAGATGTCCTTGAAGCGGTCCTTGGGCGACTGGTAATCCTCCCCCGACGCGTGCAGCAGGGTGTAGTAATCCCTCGTCTCGCGCTCCCACGCCTTCCGCTCCTCGGGGGTGGCCTTCTTCTTGAGTTCGCGCGGCTTCTTGATCTCCTTCGTTTCCCGCACGCCGAACATGTCGAAGCCCGCGCCGCCGGCCGAGATGCCGGCATGGCACAGCGTGATGGCGAAGAGCAGCACGAAGCTGATGCAGACGATCCCGTAGAGTCCCGCGACCGCCTGGTAGAAGAGGTAATGCCAGGGGCGCGAGTAGACGTATGAGAAGCCCCGGCTCATGGCGTCGAAGGCGTCGGTGCCCTCGGCGGCGACGGCGGGTGCGAACAGGGGGAAGCCCGCGGCGGTGCCCAGCCCGATCAGGGCCATCACGAAGCCGGAGAGAAGGGCGAGCGGAAGCAGGATCGCGACGAGAGGTCCGCCGATCCAGACCAGGTCGAGGACCCGGCCGACGACGCCCCCCGCCCAGTTGCACGCGAAGAAGAATCCGAAGCCGATGAGGCACACCCACGGCGACATGAAGAAGGCCCAGAACTTCCGGCGCGCGAACTGGAGCGCGCGGGCCGTCTCGATGCGCTCGCCGTCCTTCGCGATCTCGTAGGCGGCGATGCGGGAGATCGCGCCGCCGAAGTAGGCCCAGATGGCGAGGATCGAGACCAGCGTGGCGACCAGGTGGGGGAGCCACTGCCAGACCGAGGTCGACTCGCAGTAGATCACGCAGAACGAGGCGCGGACCACGGTCCACACGTCGTGGGGCCCGTAGCTGGCGAGGTGGGGGACGTGGTCGGGCGAGATCTGGTACGCGAGCCAGCACGTCGCGGCGAGGGGTCCGAAGAGCGTGAAGACGATGCCGCAGAGGCCGAGGAACATCTTCCGGAGGTCGAGCGCCAGCATGAACCCGTTGAACAGGTCCTTCCAGTCTCCCTTCAGCTCCCTCATGGCGGCTCCGGCAATGTAGGGCCTAACTTCGTCGTTCCCCGGCGATCGGCTCGAAGGGGCGCCTTCAGTCAGACTTCTTCGCGGGCTTCGATTCCGTCTTTGGTGCCGCGGCCGGCTTGGAATCGGGCTTGGCGGTCGCGCCGTTGGTGGGCGCGCGGGAGTCGGTCACGTAGAAGCCGCTCCCCTTGAAGATGAACCCCGAGCCGGCGCCGATGAGGCGCTTGGCCTTTTTCTTGGCGCAGTTCGGGCAGGCGCGCAGTCCCGTTTCGTGGAGCTTCCCGAAGTGCTCGAAACGGTGCCCGCACGCTTGGCACTCGTAATCGTAGGTCGGCATGGGGGGGTTCTCCAACGAGTATAGGGCGGCCTCGGAATGACTGTCAACAGGGGGGGTGGACGGGGCCCCATGCGATAGACTGATCTCTCGTGGGGGACCCGCGGCCCGGATTTCAATCCACGTTGTGGACCGTCATTCTCCAGGCGCGCGAGGGGACCGACACCGACCGGCGCGAAGCCCTCGGTCAGCTCTTCCAAGCCTACCGCGTTCCCCTCGTCGCGTGGCTCCGGGGGAAGGGGTTTTCCCCGGAGGACGCGCAGGACGCCGTCCAGGGCTTCTTCACGCACTTCCTCGAGAAGGCGCTCATGGATCGCGCGGATCCCCAGCGCGGGCGGTTCCGCAGCTATCTTCTCAAGACGATGGAGAACTGGCTGTCGAACGAACGCCGGCTGGCGCAGGCGGAGAAGCGAGGAGGCGGGAAGCGGCCGCTGCCGCTCGAGGTCGACCCGGGGGCGCGGGGAAGTCCCGACGACGCCTTCAACCGGGCGTGGGCCATGACGGTGCTTCGAAAGGCGCAGGACTTGCTGCGGGCGGAATTTGAATCGCGGGGGATGGGCGCCCACTACCAGGCGGTGTGCGAGCACCTGTCCGCGTCCGGGGATCGGCCGAGCTATGAGGCGCTGGCTTCGCGGCTCGGCTTGTCCGCGAGCGATGTCGGGGCGCTCCTGTACGCCGCGCGCCGCCGCCTGCGGGAGCTGGTGCGCTCGGTGCTGCGCGAGACGGTCGAGTCCGACCCCGAGGTCGACCACGAGGTGAACGACTTGTTCAAATTCTTGCTAAAGAAATGAGGGAACCTTACCAGTAAGGGCGTGAGCGAATCCAAGCGCTGCAAGTCCTGCGGCAATCCCGTCGACGTGGAGCAGGCCAGGGACGGCGCGTGCCCGTGGTGCCTCGCGGCGTTCACCTTCAGCCCCGAGCCCGTCGGAAACTCTGTCACGGCATCCAAGACGACTCCGGTCCGCTTCGGCAAGTACGTCCGGACGGAAAAACTCGGCGCGGGCGGCATGGGCGAGGTGTGGAAGGCGCTCGACACCGAGCTCAACCGCTATGTCGCGCTCAAATTCCTGAAGGACGACGAACCCTCCTCCACGGTCCGGTTCCAGCGCGAGGCGCGCACCGCGGCGGGCCTGGCCCACGCCGGCATCGCCTCGATCCACGAGGTGGGCGAAATCGACGGCCGACATTACATCGCGATGCAATATGTCCAGGGCCGGACGATGGCCTCATTCCCGAAGCAGGATCGCCGGCTGATCGTGCGCCTCTTCCGCGACGCCGCGGGCGCCCTTGAACACGCCCACCGGCATGGGGTCATCCATCGCGATCTCAAGCCCGACAACCTGATGGTGGAGGAGCGCGAGGACGGATGGCACGTCGTCATCCTGGACTTCGGACTCGCGCGACCGATCGAAGGGGGCGAGAAGCTCTCGAAGTCCGGAGAGGTGTACGGGACCGCCGCGTACATGAGCCCGGAACAGGCCCGGGGCGAGCATTTGGACGAGCGGGCGGACGTCTATTCGCTCGGCGCGACGATGTACGAGGTCCTGACCGGCCGTTCGCCCTTCCAGGGAACGAATCTCCTGGAGCTGCTCCGAAAAGTGGGCTCGGAGGAACCCCAGAAACCCAGGAAGCTCAATCCGCGCATCCACCGGGATCTCGAGACGATCATCCTGAAGTGCCTCGAGAAGGACCGGGAGCGGCGGTACGAAAACGCGCGGGAGCTGGCGGAGGACTTGGGGCGATTCCTGGTGTCTGATCCTATCGTCGCCCGGCCGCCGAGCACGCTCTACCGGCTCAAGATGAAGCTCGGGAAGCGGAAGGCCCAGGCGGCGGCGGTCACGGCGATCCTGGCCTTCATCGCCACGGCGGCCATCTTCATCCCGAAATGGCGATCCGAGGCGGGCGCCCGGGAAAAGCAGGAGCTGGCCGCGCGCGAAAAGCGGGAGCGCCTCGAGCGCGCCCGTCCTCACCTCGAGGCCGGACGCAAGCACCTGGCCCGGATCCGGGAGCGGATGCACCGCCCCTACAAGCCCGAGGAACTGAAATCGATGGCGATGCTCGCCCGGGAGGAGCTTGGCCGGGCCCTGGCGCTCGCGCCGGACTTCGCGGAGGTCCATCTCGAGCGGGCGGCGTCCCACTCCCTCCTCGGCGAAAAGGAGGCCGCGATCGAAGCCCTGGATCGGGCGATCGCGGCGGATCCCAATCTCACCCCCGCCTACCTGGAGCGAGTGCGTCTTCGGCTGGACGATTACGAATTACTGCGGCATTCCGACCGGGGAGGGATGAAACCGGAGAGTCCGCAATCCAAGGCGCTCCTCGCGAAACTGGAGACCGACCTGGACCGGGTCGAGCGCTTTTCGAAGGATTATCCCCAGCAGAAGTACGCGCAGGCGCTCCTGGCCTTCGCCCACGGCCACTATGCCAAGTCGGCGTCGGACCTCGCCGGCTACCTCGAACGGGAAGAAGAAGACAGCCGGGCCCACTACTGGCGCGCCCACGCGTTGTGGCACCTCGAGAGATCCGGCGAGGCGCTCGAGTCGATCGCCAAGGCGGTTTCCAGCGACGCCGGAAACGTCAGCGCGCTGGGATTGCGAGGGGTGATCAAGCTCAACGGGGGAGATCCGAAGGGCGCCATCGAGGAGTACACCCTGGTGCTGGAGTACCGCCGGGATCATGGGAACGCCTTCTACAACCGGGGAAACGCTCGGCTGGCGCTGAGAGACTTCGCGGGCGCGATCGAGGACTACACGCGCGCCGGGGAGCTCCTGGTCGGAGAACCCGACCCTTTTTTCAATCGGGGCAACGCCAAGCTCAATCTCGGAGACCTCGAGGGGGCCGCGCAGGATTTCACGCGCGCCATCGCCCTGGCCCCGGACGATGCCGAGCTGTACGCCGCCCGGACGGCCGCCTACCACCTGCTCGGCCGGATCGACGAGATGTTTGCCGATTGCGAGAGGGCGATCCTACTCGATCCCAAGCAGGCGACGGCCTACGGCAACCGCGGAGTCGTGTGGAGAGAGCGGGGGGACTTCCCGCGCGCCATCGCCGACTATACGAAGGCCATCGCATTGAATCCGAAGAACTCCAATCCCTTCCTCAATCGCGGCAACCTCCTCGTCGGGATGGGCCGGATCGAGGAGGGGATCGCGGATCTCACGAAGGCGATCGACCTCGCGCCCGGCGATGGACTTCCCTACCTGGGCCGGGGAAGCGCCCGGAAGCGCCAGGGACTCTCCCGGGAAGCCATGGAGGATTTCAACAAGGCGGTCGAGTTGATGCCGCGGAACGCCGACGCGCGGGAGGCCCGGGGCCAGATGTACGAAGCCCTGAAGCGACTCGACGAAGCGATCGCGGATCACACCAAGGCCGTCGAACTCCAGCCGAAGCGATCGAAATACTACAACAGCCGGGGAATCGCCTTGGAGTTCGCGGGACGCTTCGACGAGGCGATCCAGGACTACTCGACCGCCATTTCGCTGGCGCCGAAGGACCCGACCGCGTGGGTCAACCGGGGATCGGCACGGGACGCCAAGGGCCTCTTCGCCGAGGCTCGCGAGGACTACCGGAAGGCCCTCGCATTGGCGCCCCCGGGGTGGCCTCCGCGCCAGAAGGTCGAGGAGCGGATGGCGATCCCGATCGAAGCCCGTTACTTCCGGGAGGGCAACCGGTCCCATGAGCTGAAGCAGTACCGCGAGGCGATCGCGCTCTACAAGCGCGTCGTGGAGGATTATCCGAATGCGCGGGAGGCGGTCCCCGCCGCCTACAACATCGCGTGCGCATTCGCGCTCTTGGGCGAGAAGAAAGAGGCGCTCGACTGGCTGGATAAGGCCGTGGGCCTTGGATGGGACAACCTCGAACACACGGAACAGGATCCGGACCTTGAGTCCGTTCGCGGAGAAGCACGTTTCCGCAAGGTCCTCGAGAAGCTGAAGTCGGAGTGAGACCGTGACGCCATGAGCGACTCCAAGCGCTGCAAGTCGTGCGGGAACCCGGTCGACCTGGAGCAGGCGAAGGAGCACGACGGCGCGTGCCCGTGGTGTCTCGCCGCGTTCACGTTCAGTCCCGAGCCGGTCGGAAATCCCGCGACCGCCGCGAAGAGCGCGCCCACTCAATTCGGAAAGTACCTCCGCACGGAGAAGCTCGGAGCGGGCGGGATGGGGGAGGTGTGGAAGGCGTTCGACACCGAGCTGAACCGCTGGGTCGCGCTGAAGTTCCTCAAGGACGAGGACCCGGCCGTCGTGGCGCGCTTCCAGCGCGAGGCGAAGACCGCCGCGAGCCTGTCCCACCCTCACATCGCCGCGATCCACGAGGTGGGTGAGATCGACGGGCGCCACTACATCGCGATGCAATACGTCGATGGGCGGACGATGGGGACCTTTCCCCGCCAGGACCGCCGGCTCATCGTCCAGCTGTTCCGCGATGCGGCGCGCGCCATCGATCACGCCCACCGGCACCGGATCATCCACCGCGACCTGAAGCCGGAAAACCTCATGATCGAGGAGAGCGCGGAAGGCTGCAGCGTCATGGTTCTCGACTTCGGCCTGGCACGGCCGATCGAGGGGGGAGAGAAGCTGTCGCAGTCAGGCGAAGTGTACGGCACGGCGCCCTACATGAGTCCGGAACAGGCGCGGGGCGAACATCTCGACGAGCGGGCGGACGTCTACGCGCTGGGCGCAACGATGTACGAGGTCCTGGCGGGCCGGGCCCCCTTCTCCGGAACGAACCTGCTCGAGGTGATCCGCAAGGTCGGCCACGAGGAGCCGGTGCGGCCGAGGAAACACAACCCGCAGCTTCACCGGGACCTGGAAACGATCGTCCTGAAGTGCCTCGAGAAGAGCCGGGATCGGCGGTATGCGAACGCGCGGGAACTCGCGGAGGATCTCGAGCGGTTCCTGGACCACGATCCCATCCACGCGCGCCCGCCCAGCACGCTCTACCGGCTGCGCATGAAACTGGCCAAGCGGAGGGCGGTCGTGGCCACGGCGGCGATTGCGTCGGCGGCCCTGGCGGGCGCCTTGGGCTGGTGGCTGCTGGTGGGCGCGCCGGCCGCGGAGCACCATCGGCTGATGGCGGCCGGAATGAAGTCGTGGCACGAGGCGCGCGTGTCGGCCATCGCCGGAGGCGATGCCGGCGACATCCGGGCGAAAGCGCGCGCGGCGCGGGAACAATTCGACGGCGCCATGCGGGCTCGGGAAAGTGCCGAGTCCCAAGTGATGAGAGCCAGGTGCCTGGAGCTGGAAGGGAAGGATGACGAGGCGCTCTCGAGCCTGGAGCGGGCTCACTCCCTCGACGCGGGGAACGTGGACGCCCGCCTCGAGCTGGCCAAGGCGCTGTTCCTGAAGTACCAGGATTCGCGCGGGACTCCGATGGTCGTCCATCGGTCGAGAAAGCCCGGCGAGAAACCAGATGTTTTCATCGGCGCCCTGTCGGGTGAGAACGAGGAGGAACGCCGGTGGCGGGAGCGAGGGGAGAGGATCCTGGCGGAAGGCGAGGCCCCGCCGGCGCAGGCGAACTTGCTGAAAGGCCTCCTGGCCATGGGGAAGGGAGACTACGCCCGGGCGTCGGCCGCGCTCGAATCCTATTCGAAGGCGGAGCGATGGGACGTCCAGGCGCTCACGCTGCAGGGCATCTGCCTGTATCACGCGAAGAATTTCGAAGGCGCCATCGCGGCCTTGGATCGATCCCTGGGCCGGGTTCCACGGGCCGAGGGTTTCTTCTGGCGGGGAAACGCCAAGGAAGACCTGGGGCTCCCCCTCGACGCGATCGCGGACCAGACCCGGGCGATCGAGCTGGACCCCCATCATGTGCGGGCCCGGGTCAGCCGGGGGCGCGTGAAGGCCGGCCTGCGTCTCTTTGATGAGGCCATCGCGGACCTCACGAGCGCCATCGAGCTGGATCCGAGATTCACCAGGGCCTACATCGGCCGCGGAGTCGCGAAGTCCGGGAAGGGGCTTTACGACGAAGCAGTCGCGGACTACCTGAAGGCCATCGAGCTGGATTCGAAGTGTACGCTGGCCTATACGAACATCGGTTACGAGAAAGCCACCCTTGGCCTCCTCGACGAAGCGATCGCGAATTACACGAAGTCCATCGAGCTGGACCCGAGGTACCCCCCCGCTCTCTATCACCGCGGGATTGCGAAGGCCAGGAAGGGGCTTCGAGACGAAGCGATCGCGGACTACACGAGGGCGATCGAGGTGGATCCCCGTTTTGAGTTCACCTACTGCAATCGCGGCTACCTGCTGGCCCAGAAGGGACTCCATGACGCGGCGATCGAGGACTTCACGAAGGCCCTCGAGTTGGATCCAACGTCCGCGCCGCACCATACCCAGCGAGGGCGCTCGAAAAGCGCCAAGGGACTGCATGCCCAGGCGATCGAGGACTTTACCAAGGCCATCGAGTTGGACCCGAAGTACGCGATGGCCTACCACAACCGCGCCCTGACTGAAGCCGCCTTGAACCACCTGGATGAGTCCATCGCGGACTGCACGAAAGCCCTCGAGCTGGATCCGAAAATGGCGGTGGCCCTCGTCACCCGCGGCAGCGCGAAGGTCGACAAGAATCTGCTGGACGAAGCGATTGCCGATTACACGAGAGCGATCGAGCTGGATCCCGAGGAGGTGACGGCTTGGAACAACCGGGGAATCGTCAAGAATACCCGGGGCCTGTACGACGAGGCGATCGCGGACTTCAGCAAGGCCCTCGAGCTGGACCCGAAGCACTCGGCGGTCCACGCCAACCGGGGAATCGCGAAGGAGCTGAAGGGAGACCCCGAAGGGGCGATCGCCGATTACCAGAAGGCCCTCGACCTGGATCCGAAGTCAGCGGCGGCTTGGCACAACCTCGGAAAGCTCAGGAGCGCCAAGGGCCTTCACGTCGAGGCCATCGCGGACTTCACGAAAGCCATCGAGGTCGACCCGAGGCTCACCTCGGCGTATACCAACCGCGGGCTCGCGAAAGACAGGACGGGAGACTTTGACGGGGCCATCGCGGACTACACGAAGGCCCTCGAGCTCGATCCGAAAGACGCGAAGACCTGCAGCAATCGTGCGGTCGCGAAGGAGGCGAAGGGGGACGCCGTCGGAGCGGTAGCGGACTTCACGAAGGCGATCGAGCTGGAACCGAAAAATGCGGCGATCTGGTTCAACCGCGGATCCTTCCACCTCGCCAAAGGCCGGCACGACGAGGCGATCGCGGACTTCTCGAAGGCCATCGAGCTCGATCCAAGTTACGTAGTTGCCATCATCAATCGTGGCATTGCGAAGTCCTATAGGGGCCTCCATGATGAAGCCATCGCGGACTACACGAAGGCCATCGAGATCGATCCGAAGAACTCGTCGGCCTACAGCAACCGGGGGGTCGAGCAGACCGTCAAGAGGCTGTACGACGAGGCGATCGCGGACTGCGCGAAAGCCATCGAGCTCGATCCAAGGAACGCGGTGGCCTGGTACAGCCGCGGCAACGCCCGGAACGCCAAGGGTCTGCGGGAAGAGGCGATTGCCGACTACACGAAGTCCATCGAGCTGAACCCGAAGGCGGCCTTGACCTACCTCGGTCGCGCAAGCGCCAAGCGGTCGATGGGCCTCTGGTCGGACGCGAAAGAAGACTGGAAGAAAGCGCTGGAGGTGGCCCCGCCCGATTGGCCCTACCGGGCCTCCATCGAAAGGCTGCTGGCGGCTCCGGCGGAGGCGGTGCTCTACGGCGAAGGCAGCCGGCTCCATCAATCGAAGAATTACCGGGAAGCGATCGCCAAGTTCAAAGCCGTGGTGGAAGGACACCCGGATTCCCGGGAAGCGCTCGGCTCGGCTTACAACATCGCCTGCGGTCACGCCCTGCTGGGTGAAAAGAAGGACGCGCTGACCTGGCTGGAGAAGTCCGTCGAGATGGGCTGGTCCGATCTCGAGCACCTGGAAAAGGACTCCGATCTCGATTCCCTTCGCAAGGAAGAGCGATACCTCAAGCTGGTCCAGCGCCTGAAGGCGAAGTGATGAAATGGGCATGAGCGACGCCAAGCGGTGCAAGTCGTGCGGGAATCCGGTGGAGCAGGACCAGGCGAAGGACGGGGCATGCCCGTGGTGCCTGGCCGCCTTCACGTTCAGTCCCGAGCGGGTCGGCAATCCTGCGACCGCCGCCAAGGACGCCCCCACGCGATTCGGCAAGTACGTCCGGACGGAGAAACTCGGCGCGGGGGGCATGGGCGAAGTGTGGAAGGCGCTCGACACCGAGCTCAACCGCTGGGTCGCCCTCAAGTTCCTCAAGGACGACGATCCGTCGTCCA
>DASRJF010000200.1:0-4207 GCA_035649615.1 Planctomycetota bacterium
CGCGAATCGGCTCACGGCTTCTGACCTTCGCGGATGAAGCGGTCCAGGTCAATGCCATTTTTCCCCGCGGCGACCAGGCGCATGTTCTCGACCCGGACGCCGCCGCAACAGGCGCGGCAGACGATCGCGCGCGCGGAGACCGCCGCGCCCGAGAACGCGTCGCGCCCCTCGGGAGTCTGCAGAACGCACTTGAGAAGTTCGTCCTCCGGGAGATTCGCGATCCACACGCAGTTCCGGTCGCCGGCGGCGCGGACGAGGACCGTGGCGCCGCGCACGTCGAAGACGTGGTAGTCGTGCCCGTCGCGCGACCGGCGCGCGCGCTCGGGAAGGGGGCCGGAGCCGCCCGGGGCGAGGATGAGCGAGACCGCGGTTCCGCCCCGGAGGTAGAGGATCCAGGGAACCGACTCCGGAACGCCGGCGCAGGGACACGTCCCGGTACAGCCCTTTCCCATGCAGGCTCCCGCGTCGTACTCCGGGAGGACGACATCGGTTTTGAGCGTGCTGAGAAAGTAGCCGCGCATATCGCGGGAGCCGCCCGGCAGGGCCATGAAGGCGCCCGCGAGATAGTGGGCGTGGAAGTAGGCGCCGCCGACGACGAGGGGGGGCGGGGATCCGGCGGTGGGTCGGAACAGGAAGGCGGCGGTCGCGATGAGGGCCGCGGCCGCGGCGGCGGCCGGGATCCAGGCGCGGAATCTCCGGCGGCGGCCGTCGGCGCGGATCGCCTGGCGGAGGCGGGCCTCGAGGTCGGGGGGCGTGGGGGGCGTCGGCGATTGCGCGACGCGCCGGTTCAGATCGGTGATGGCCCGCAGGGCGCGGCGGCAGGGGGGGCAAGCGGCGAGGTGTTCCCGGACGCGGAGCGAGTCGTCGGACGCGCATTCGCCGTCGGCGAAGCGCTCGAGGAGGGGCTCGAGGTCGGGGCAGGGGGTGGCGGCCACGGGGGGATAACGCGCGGGGGGCGCGGGCTATTCAATTCCCTTTCGAATTCGCTTGATTTTCCCCATATTCAATGGTTTACTCTAGGTATGAAGCCCGCGAAGGGGGGCCTCCTGGCCTTCGCCCTCCTCACCTTCCTTCCGCTCGCCGCCGCCGCCCAGGGCGTCGAGATCGCCTGGCGCACCGCGCCCCCGGCTCCATCGGAGAACCGCCCGGTTCCCGAGTTCTACCGGGCGGGCGACCCGCTCCCCTGGCCCTTGTTCGACCCCGTCCCGTTCCGGCCCTCCCTCGAAGTCCCAGACTCCCCCGAGGAACGGGAGCGCCGGCTCGCCTCGCTCTCCCGGTGCGCCCTCCTCACGGAGATCCGCGGCCGTTCCGTCCTCGACACGATCGCCGGAGTCCCCAACGACGTGCTCGACGGTGTCGCCTCGGTCCTCCGGCCGCCGCCGTCGCGCGAGGACTGCGTCTCGATCCGACCGTCGGAGGAAGGTTCGCTGATGAGCCGGATCTTCACCGGATCCATCCACGAGGCCTCGAGCCGCCCCTTCGATGATCTCGCGGCGCAACTCATCGTCCGCGAGCAGAAGTACTTCGCCCGCTTCCGGGACTCCGGACTCTCCACCGTGGGCGTCGAGGACGGCGTCGAGGACATCGACGCGGAAGCGCTGAAGTCGGACCAGCGGAAAATCATGTTCGACGCGGTCCGCAAGCTCTACTTCGGCCGCCTCGGCTCCCGCGCGGACGAGCGCATCCGCGACGAGTCGCTCGACGTGTCCCGGTGGCACGCGGTCGATTACGCGGTCGCCCCCACGCTGATCGCCGGCTATCTCTACGTGCGCGGCTGGGAAAAGAAGGTCGACGTCCTGGGGCTGCGGTGCGGCTTCCAGCTCGAACCGCTCCGGCGCATCCTCGAGCGCTTCGAGGGGTCCCACAACGACCTCGTCTCGGCCGCGAGCCTCGAGCTCGGCCTGGGCGACTTCCCGGTGAAGGTCATCGTCTCCCTGGGCATCGAGGACGGCGACCCCCTGCTCGACTTCGTGGGAATCGGCACGAGCGTCGGCAAGGCGAAGCAGGTGATCTCGCAGTTCCTGGGCGACAGCGACGAATAATCCTGCCTACAGCGGTTTGAGCCGCGCTCGCAATGCCTTGCGGGCATGATGCAGACCGGACATCACGGATCCCATCGGCCAGTCGAGGATTTCCGCCATTTCCAAGTAGGTGAATCCCTGCACGTCGCGGAGCACCAGGAGAATGTGATGGGTGGGGCTGAGACCATCCAGCGCCGCCTGGACGTCCTCGGATAGCGGACCGGCCGGCGGCGCCGCCACGGTTTCCGCCAGCACCTCGGGATCCGCCGTCGCGGGCCGCAGCCGCTTCCTGCGGCACGCGTCGACATGCGCGTGGCGGAGGATGGTGAAAAGCCACGGGCGGAATCGCTGGTCTTCGCGATAGCTCGGAAACGCGCGCCACGCCCGCAGATAGGCGTCCTGGATGAGGTCGAGCGCGTCCGCGTCGTTGCCGGCGAGGGCCCGGGCGCCCCGGAAGAGCTCGCCCTTCAGCGGCAGCGTCATCCGCTCGAACATGAAACGCTTCTCTTCGAGGGGGATGGTCACGTCCCGATTGTAACGAGGAGGAAGATGGAAGATGGAAGATGGAATGTGGAATGGATTTCGGAATGTGGAATGGATTCCGGAATGTGGAATGGATTCCGGAATGTGGAATGAGGAATACGGAATGTGGAATTGGAATGTGGAATGTGGAATGTGGAATGAGAATCCAGAATCGAGAATCGAGAATCGCCGGGTGACCCTGGAAGGTTATTTCTTGAGGTAATCGGGCTTGTAGTCGTGCTTCCGCTTTTTCTCGATGGTGATCGACTCGATCACGTCCTTGTCCTCGAGCTTCTGCAGCACCTGCGCCGCCGCCGACCCGCCTTCCATGAAGACGCGGCCGAAGATCGTCATCTCCTTCGGATCGCCCGCCGCCTTGAGCAGGATGTCGAATTCGGCCGCGGCGTTGTTCGCGCCCTTGCGCACGAGGGCGAGCGTGCCGGGCTCGGCCGGGCGGGACGTGGGTTCGGCCGCGAGCTCGTCCGCCGACGGGTTCTCTTTCTTCGGCGCCAGGCGGAGGCGCTCATCCGTGTTCACATGGGTGAACGAGAGACCGTCGAAGTACTTCGCTTCGGCGAGGCTCACGAACGCGGCGACCGCGTTGGGCGCCTCGTCCTCGAAGAGCTCCAGGCGGATCTCGTCCGGCTTGCCCTTGAACCGGAGAACGGCGCGGGGATGCTCCTCTTTCACCGGGCCCATGCCGAGCGGATGCCGGCTCCCGGAAGGCGCGAGCTTGGGGTGGACGTCGAGCAACGGCGCGGCCGCGAGACCCTGCTTCCGGTCGCCCATGAACTTGAGGTTCTCCTCGACCAGCGCGAGCGACCGGTTGACGCCCTGCGCGAGGACGTGCCCCGCGTGCTTGGCCAGGAACTCCTCGTAGACCGCCTTCGCTTCCGCGAGCTTCCCCTCGGCCGCGTACCGGTGGCCGAGCGTCGCGAGGACGCGCGGCCCGGCCGCGGAGTCCCCGTACCGCGTCTTGAGCGCCTCCAGCGATTCGAGGGAGGTCGCGCCGGCGAGCTCGCGCTCCACGCGGTCGAAGAGGGTGCGGTTCCAGAGAACCTGCGCGAAGATGAGGACGGTGACGATGATGAGCGCGGTGGAGATGATGATGATGACGCGCGCGTGGCGCTCGCCGTAGGCGTTGATCCGGTCGAGGAGGGTCTGCGGCCCGGTGGCCTCCTCCGAAACCGGTTCGTGCATGACGCCGCGTCCGCCGAGGGCCATGTCTCTACTTCACTTCCCGGTGGTGTGCACGTGGACCTTGAGGAGGCCGCGCTCGTTCCAGAGCTTGACGTGGACCTTCTCCTGGCGCTTCTCGAAGGTGAGCGTCACGGGATCGCTCCCTTCCGTCCCCTTCAGGACCCAGTCGTGGGCGGGGAAGCCCTTCTCGTACCAGGCCTTCGTGTCCTCGAGCTTGCGCGAGCCGCTGTAATGCTCGTTGTACTCCCGGACCGTGCCCGACGGGGACTTGTGGCCGTACCCGGGTTTCTCCAGGGTCATGCCCGGCGCGGCCGGCAGGTCCTCGAACAGCACTCCCTCGAGGCCCGGCGACGTGGGATTGGTGGTGGCCTTGCAGCCGCCCAGGACCAGGAGCGTCGCGAAAGCGAAGGCGCGTGTGCGTGTCATGAAGAGGCTATCTTATAGAGCCGCGTTCCCAAGTCAAT